>NZ_ALPM01000111.1:0-9372 GCF_000294595.1 Arthrobacter sp. TB 23
ATGATTTCTCCGGTGAGTTGTTCCCTTCTGAATTGGGCGTTGAATGACTCGGCGTACCCGTTCTGCCACGGCGACCCCGGGTCAATAAAAGCGGTCTCCACGCCGGCGGTTTGGCACCAGCTGATCAGTGCTGCGGCAGTGAATTCCGGCCCATTATCGGAGCGGACATGGGTCGGGACGACACCGGTTTCAGCGATGATGTCCTCAAGCACGGCGACCACATCCGTCGCGGTGAAAGACCGCCGCGGGATGATCGCCAGCGCGGTACGGGTGTATTCATCGATCACGTTGAAAAACCGCACATGCCGCCCGCAGGAGGTCACATCGGATTGGAAGTCGAAGCTGACCACATGCATCGGATACTGAGCAGTTAGCCGTTTCTGCTCCCCAGCCCCGGGCCCGGTGCGGCGTTTCTTCCTTGCCTTGGGTTTGCAGGTGAGTCCCTCGAGGCGCCACAGCCGGCGCACCCGCTTCGGATTCAGTGCCACCCCAACCCACTGTTGCTGGCCCAGGAGGTGCCAGCGTGCCTTCCGCCAACCCCAGGTCGGGTGCTTCCCCGCAATAGCCCGCAGATCGGCCCGTAGCTGGTGGTCTTCGAAGCTGGCCACCGGCCGTGCCTTGCGCAGGGCGGACCGGTTCTGGCCCAGGATCTTGCAGGCGAGTCTTTCGGACGCCCCGAACTTCTCCTGCGCCATGCGCACTGCACGGCGGCGAGGTTCGGGGCTCAGAATTTTCCCTTCGCCACCTCATTGAGAATGTCGATGGTCAGTTCCTTCTCCGCAACCAGCTTCTTCAGCCGGGCGTTCTCTTTCTCGAGCTCCCGTACCGCTTTGGTTTGGCCGGCGTTGTGCTCGGAACCGTATTGGTTCACCCACCGGTACCAGGTCGCCTCGGTGACCTGCAGTTCCTTCACGACCTCAATCATCGGCCGTCTATCGTTGAGCATCTTTTGGCCCTGACGGACCTTCGCGATGACCTGATCAGGGGTATGTCTACGTGCCATAAAAGTGAATTTCCTCCTGCACCCATTATCGGATGCGAAACTCACATAACCACTGGACTCCTACCAGGGGCCCCAACCAAGCGCACATGACTAATGCGTGCAATGTCGCGAGATCGAAATTGACTAGTAGTCGCGTGAGATGCCTCGCGACGAACGACTATGAACTCCCTCGGGCGGATTCGCCACGGTACGAACGCGGCTCCCCGAGGCGGCAATGGTGGTCTCAGGACCATCGCCTCCCCTGGGCTGAGTATCCGATCCCTTCCATGGGAAATCCATATGAGCCCGAGATGGAACCCGCTGCTTGAAAGGGATAACAGTAATCTTCGGTCCGGACATTCGGCCCTATCCGGGTGTGAAGAGGTTCAGGTACCCTGCGCTCTTATAGGCATTGCAACACATTGAGGAAGACTTATGGAAAAGCCAGCCGACAAGACCATCGTAGATCAGACTCGACAGGAAACCCTTGAGGAGCAGTCGGATCGGAACTGGAATGAACTGCTGCAGGAACTGCGGGTGATGCAAACGGGCACACAAATTCTTATTGCTTTTTTATTCACGATCCCGTTTCAACCCACGTTCGACGACCTCGACGACGTCCAGCGTGTCACCTACCTGATCCTGGTGATTATCGCTGCAGTGATGATTGTTCTGCTGCTGGGACCGATCGGTCTTCACCGGTCATTGTTCCGGCGCCGCCTCAAACGGCAGATAGTCGAACGCAGTGCCGTGTTGGTGCGTTTTTCGCTATTGGGCACTGCCCTCCTCGCGGCCGGCGGTGCTGCCCTCGTCTTTGACATCGTGCTTGATAGAACGGCAGCACTAGTCGTCCTGATCGGCCTGTTGGTCGCCGCAGCCCTACTCTGGTTGGTCTACCCCACCGTCGTCGGACGGCAGAACACAGGTCCACCCGATCAGTGACCCTCCTCGCTTCGATCCTCACCTGAGTGGCCCAAGGATCCTCCTTGCACTTCCGCGCTCGACGGGTGCGGTATCAAATCACATTCAACGCGGCCCCGCGTTCGGGTACCGGTTCATCGCCGACGAACTCGAAGTTCGGGGCTTCACCGTCGGAGACAACGGGGTCTCCCGGTTGTGCAGCAGCCAACGCATCTGGTCCGTCTTCACCAAAAAACGCGGTCTGACCCGCAAAGCTGGCCCACCGGTCCACGATGATCATGTCCAGCGGAACTTCACGGCGACGGCGCTAGATCAATTGTGGATGACCGACATCACCGAGCACCGCACCGCTTGCATTCCAGCCAACGTTGCGATCGATACCGCAGCCCATTCCTCAGTTATTGATCTCCTGTTGGATGATCATTGCTAGGGCTTTGAGTTCTTGTTGGTCGTCTGCGGAGAAGCCCCGGGGTTTCTGGTCGATGATGCAGAAAGTGCCAACGGCCCACCCTTTCGTCCCGAATATCGGGTACCCGGCGTAGAAGCGGATGCGCGGTTCGCCGGTGACCAGTGGATTGTCCCTAAATCGCAGATCGGCCAATGTGTCGTTGATGATCAGCGGACCGGCCCGGCGGATGGTTTCATTGCACAGCGCAACGTCCCGGGGCGTGTTCTGACCGAGCGGTCCTACAACCGATTTGAGGAACTGCCTCCGGTCAGTGATCAGGGCCACGCTTGCAGAGCTGACCCCGAAGTGTTCCTGTGCCTGACGGGTGATCCGGTCGAAGCGTTCCTCGGCGGCGGTGTCTACCAAACCGGTCTGGTCAACGGCCACCAGCCGCTGATATTCGGCCTCTCCCGGCAGGAGGAAGGACACACCAGCGGCGCCCAAATCGCTGAGCGCCTGATCCACAATCTCCTGCGCCTGATCGAGGCTGCCAGAAATCATCTGACCCGTACTGTTAGTACTCGTTACCTCAGCGTCGGTGCTGTAGGGGACGCGGTACTGCGAAGTGGTGTTCTGCAGAATCTCGTTGAGGGTGAGGGCAAGGATGTCTCGTTCAACCGGGGACAAGCCCACCACGCCTAACAGGTAGGCCTCCAGCTCAATCTGGGACAGCACTCCACCCCGGGCGAAGTACTCGATCCACAACTGGGCCGGTTTCATTCGGGTCTGGGTCGCACCGGCGACGGTGAGCTGCTGCTGTGTTCGTGCATCCATGAATAGCCTTCAACTCGCTTCCTGGGACCGACTGCCCTGTACACCAGGGGGCGTATAGTTCCCAGCGATATCAATGAATACCCCAGCCCACTAAAGGTTAGCCGAGGGCCGGACATGAATGTCAGAAAAACTGCCTCTTTGTTGTGTCAGCTTTTGTTGTGTCAGCGAGAATATGGTCCACATACCCTGGTGCGTGGTGCTGCCGGTTCTAGACTGTAGCCATGGCAGAAGGCCAGGGTGTGGGGTCGGTTGCAGCGCAGCTTCAGGAGCTGATTCTGCGGTCCGAGAATGTCGAGGTGTTCCTCGAGGCGTTCACTGTGCACGCGTCGAAAATCCTGGGTCCGAAGGTCGAGGTTCTGTGTGGGATCACCCTCAAACGAAGGGACCGGTTTGTGACCGCGGGCAGCAGCGGCGAGGCTATTGAACTGGATGAGGTTCAGCACGGTTACAGCGACAGTCCTTGCATCCAAGCTGCCCGGACCGGGCGGACTGTTGTTGTCGCAGATGTCCGTAGCGATAGGCGATGGCCGGTGTTCTTCCAAGGTTTGGAGGACCGCGGGTTTGCCTCAATCCTTGCCATACCCGTGGTGATCGGTGGAGACGACGGGGTCGCGCTCAACCTCTACAGTCGCAAGCCCGAGGTTTTCACCCCGAACGTTGTTGAACATTTTGAACTGTACGCGGGTGAGGCCGCCAGCAGCCTTGAGCTGGCCCTTAAACTGGCGTTCTATCGAGACGCTGCGGCGGATCTTCACGCAGCCATGGAATCACGCACGAACATTGACATGGCTGTGGGAATTATTATCGCCCAGAACCACTGCACCCAGGCTGAAGCGGTTCAAATACTCCGGCGGGCTGCCAGGCATCAACAGATCAAACTACGTGCGCTGGCGGAACGGATCGTCCAGACGATCAACTCGGCGCCGGCAACCACCCACTTCGCCCCCGCCCCCGGGCAGAGCTACGGGAAAAACTGAGCCGGGTTGCAGCAGAGGAATACGAGCAAACATATTATGATCTACAAGCCGGTCCGTCACCCGACGCCGCCGCCAACAAACAGGCGGCATGATTCCCGGGACGGTTCACTGAGACCGGCTATTCGGGTGTCAGTGCTTCAGGATGAAGATCCCGTCGGGTCCGGTATGAGCGTTTAGCGCACCTGGTTTGGAATGAACGCTCACCGACCAGGCTGAGTCCTGTTCGAAGGAGCTGAGGTGCCAATCGGAGAATCGATTCAGGAACAGTAATCCTGCGAGCCTTGCCGCGGCGTCTTGGGCCTTCGGACCACCCCTTGTAGCAGCGGTGGTACCAACGACAAACAAACCATCGTCTACTAACAGCCCAGAGACCTTCCTGAAAGCGTCCTCCAAAATCTCTTCAGAAAGGAACGCTGGCACGTTGCCTGACATCAGGATGACCTCGTACCGGTCGGGAACACCCTCGGCGCGCAGGCGCTCGTCGGATAGTTCTTCCACTGCCAGTTGTCGATACCAACCTCCATCGAAAATGTCCTCGGCCACATCCAGAACCGCCCGAGTCGGATCAATGCCGTAAGCCCTGTGCCCGCTCTGACGCAGTGCGTTAGCTGCCGATCCGATGCCGCACCCTATATCGAGGATCCGACTGTTGCGGTGGGCCAGCATGTCTATAAACCGTGCGTCGACCTCGAAATCCGTACCCTTTCCCACAAGCTGGCGCATCTTGTCTGCGTAAGCATCGAGGTCAGCACTTGGGATCATGAAACCCAGACTAACCTGTGACGCGGCAACTAACGGAGACTCATTTAGCGATCCTTGGGTTCTTGCGGTGATTGCAACACTTAGCGGATGGGTGTTGTTATGGCGAGGTATTCAATTTATGTAAGACCGGATCTTCTGCAGGTGTTTTGGGCCGGGATGCAGGCCGGTGATTTCATCACCGATGCCGTTGTTCCGATCAGCACGAGCAGACGGACCTGAGCTGCTGCGGAGATCTCGGACAGTGGGCCCTCATAAAATGAGGGTCTACCGAAAGTAGAGATCAGCATGACCGCATCACGTAGACGATTTACCCAGGAGTTCAAGGACGAGCTGTGCCGCGAGGTGATTAACACGTCCAAGCCGATTAAGGACGTGGCCACCGCGTACGGTGTCGGCCCTGAGACGCTGCGCAACTGGTTGATCAAGTACCGCGAGGCCAACGGCGGCACGGAGACGGATCTGACGGTAACGGAACGGGCAAGGCTGAAGGAGCTCGAGCGTGAAGTTCAAGAGCTGCGGGCGGAGACTGCGTTCTTGAAAAAAGCCAGCGCTTACTTCGCGCGGGAGCAGCGGTAGTGAGCAAGTATGAATTCATCGATTCCCAAAAAGCTGAGCGGGCCAATCTGAATTCGGTGGTGAGAATGTGCCGCTGGTTAGCCGTCTCGACGTCCGGTTTCTATCACTGGGCCACCCGTCCGCAATCGGCCACAGCGGCCCGCCGCGAGGCCCTGACCGCCCGGATCCAGCTTGAACGAGCGCTCGGTGAGTATCCCAACGTTCGTCAGAAAGTGCTGATCACCGACGATGAGCCAAAGCAAAAAGCGTTCTACGAATCTCTGGGCTACACCCAGACAGAGGATTTTCGTGGCGGATCAGTGACGGCGTTCGTCAGATTCGACTAACTGCAATGATGCGAAAGCGGATCGTCCTATGCACTCTCAGGCAAAAGGAACACGAGGCGCTGCTCCGGAGTCCAGACGTACGTATCATCGCAGCAGTAACCCCTCAACCACGCCTGCCCGTCCACGACACGAAGGTAGAACCCCTTGGGATACTCCACGTCCTCACTCACAGGCTCAGATGCAATGTGAATCGCTCCAGCCGGGCTGCGACCTGCCGATCAGACTAAGTCAGGCGCGTTCGCTTGGTCCGTCAGCGCCAAACGGAAGTATGGCCCGACCGCCAAAGGACAGAGTTCAAGCCCCTGGTTCCTTGCAGCCGCGAAGACCTGGGATAGGACTGCACCCTTTTCAAGTCCAAGCTGCTCTACGGTTCGCTCCACAATTCGCAGCGTCTGACCCGCTGGGGCATCAAACGTGGAGTGAGCGAGCAGCGCCTCCGCGTGAGCGTTTAGCTGGACGCCCGCATCGCGCAGGATCCTCACAAGCTGCATTCGCGGCCGCCCGCCTACTTGGAGTACAAAACTTTCAATCTTTGCTGCGCTCATCATGAAGTCATTCTCCGTCATGTGCAGTAGGACCATATCAGGGACTGCTGAAGGCTTGATTGACGCTTTCCATGGCCCCAATCTCGCCGATAACGGTCTACTACGTCAGCCGGTCTGCCGTGGAATGTGACTGGTTGCGAGGCAGGCCGCAGCAGGAGCAACCGGATTCCCCGGTGGTTTCGGGGATCTTGGAGGACTCGTCCGCCTCAGGGTGGCCTAGGGGGTTCGCGCAACAAGCGTCGCCTTTCCACGCTTCTCGACCTTCCTTGATCGCCCAAACGGCGATCACTAGTGCGGCGATCGGGTCAGCCCACGACCAGCCGAGAAGGCTGTTCAGTAAAAGCCCTGCCAGCAGCACCCCGGAGAGGTAGGAACACAGCAGGGTCTGCTTGGAATCCGCGACAGCTGACTTCGACCCCAGCTCGCGGCCGGCACGGCGTTGGAGATAGGACAGTAGCGGCATGATTGCCAGGCTGATCACGGCGAGCACGATACCAACGCTTGAGTGGTCGGCCTCGGAACCAGAGACCAGTGCCCGGATAGCGTCGAATCCGACGAAGAGGGCTAACCCGAAGAAGGAGAGCGCTATGAAACGGAGGGCTGTTTTCTCCCGAGTTTCGGGGTCCTTAGCGGAGAACTGCCAGGCTACCGCCGCGGCGGAAGTCACCTCAATGATCGAATCGAGCCCAAAGGCAATCAGAGCGCTGGAGGACGCCACTGTTCCGGCAGTGATCGCTACCATTGCTTCAATCACGTTGTAGGTGATCGTCGCCGCGACGAAGAGACGGATGCGACGTAAAAGTATCATCCGGCGGACCGAGTCGGGACCGCCAACAGCAACGGGTTTCACCACACTCATCAGCAACACCCCTCGGACCCACTGCTAGCGCAGTGTTCCGGATCGGTAGCCAACACCACCGCCAGCAACTCAGTCAGCGCGCTGCGCAGTTTCGGATCAGCAAGTTCATATCGGCTCCGACGCCCTTCCGGAACGGCCACCACCAATCCACACCCCCGCAAACAAGCCAAATGGTTGGACAGACCCTGACGGCTCACTCCCAAAACATCCGCAAGGTTGCTCGGGTAAGCCGGAGCATCCCGCAGCTCCAGCAGAATCCTGCACCGGGTCGGATCCGAAAGAGCATGCCCAAACCTTGACAGCACCGATGAATGGGTCAAAGTCTCCATCCCCCCATAGTACAGCGATCTCTGAATTCACAGGATCCTGTAGCCACTATGTCTCCCGCTATTTGAGCTCATGATCAATCCAGACAGACCTCGTTGGGCTTAATTTTGGTCAGGGCGGGTTTCGTCAAACCCCGCCGCGTTAGAAAACCTGCCTAGGGACAGAGAAACCAACCTCCACTCGACACCGATAGCACCCTGATATGTCCCCGTTTTGCTGAGTTCCTTTAGTTCAATGCCGGGTTAACTTTCCCACCCCTGGGTCATTAGGATCAGAGCATGGCCTCTCTAAAGACTCGACCGACGGACCAGGATGTCACTGCTTTCCTTGATGCTGTGGAGCATCCTCGTCGGAGGGAGGAAGGTCATGTGCTGCGTGCGCTGATGGAACGTGTAACCGAGCAGCCTGCGGTGATGTGGGGGTCGACCATGGTTGGATTCGGTTCATCCCCGTTCACGAACACCCTTGGGACGCATGAGTGGTTCAATGTCGGATTCTCACCCCGCAAATCGGCTCTAACGATCTACGGCATCCACAACGGCTATGAGCCAGACAACCCCCTACTTACGGAGCTCGGCCAGCACACAACCGGCCAGGGATGCGTCTACGTGAAACGGCTCAACGACATTGACCTCAAGGTCCTTGAGCGTCTCATCAATGACGCGTGGAAAGCGTCGAACACTTGATGATCACATCGGGGTTGGACTGAACCCAGCGGTAGTCCGGGCTTCCTCACTTGCAGCGGTGGATTCGGCGATCTGCTTGATCGCGGTGAACGTTTTCGGGATTCCGTCGAGCGCCTGCCGGGTTCGGTCGGTGATCTGAGCGGACGCCGTGTCACCGTACTTCTCCTCAAACATCGCGATCCCAGCGGGCAGGAATTCCCAAGTCTCGGTCAACGTCGTCCCGGCAGCCGTGGGGGTCAGGAGGTAACCCCAGCGGACAAAGCTGCCACCAACTGCCCAGGCGAACTCGCGACCCCGATCGGCGGCCACTACCTGTGACCGGGTCTCCCAGGACCGGTCAGGGAGCTCATTGCGCCCGGTGAACCAGGCACCGACCTCGCCGGCGATGTCCTCGTCATCCCACCAGCACGAGGTACAAACCGGACTCCACTGGCCCGTACGGGTGATGTCGGAGACCAAGTCGTAGAGCACGTCCGCGGACGCCTGAACCGTAACAGATGGGACTGCTGAAGGTTTGCTTGACACTTTGCCTGTGAGGATTTGGTCCTTGCTGGTGGAAGGATGTTCATCATGCCTAAAGCCTTTCCTGAAGAGTTCCGCCGTGACGTTATCGCGGTGGCCCGAAAGGGCGAAGCGCCCATTACCCAGATCGCGAAGGACTTCGGTGTCTCACCTGCGGCTTTGCACCGCTGGCTGAAAATCGCCGACCGCGAAGACGGGGTGAACCCCGGGGCCGTGTCCGATGACTCCGTGAAGCTCCGAGAGGCCAATAAGCGGATCCGGTTATTGGAGCAGGAAGCGGAAGTGATGCGCCGTGCCGTGGCCTACTTATCCAGGGACATCAACCCAAAAAAATGATGTACCCGCTGGTCCGTGAATTAGCTGCCCAGGACGCCCCTGTCAGGGTTCCTGTTGCAGTGTCCTGCCGGGTATTGAACTTCTCCAGACAGGCCTACTATCTGTGGGCCGCGAACCCCATCTCGGCCCGGGACTGGGAGGAAGCACATCTGATCAACGCCGCCATAGATCACCACCGTGATGACCCTGCGTTCGGGTACCGGTTCATCGCCGATGAAATCAACGCCAGCGCCCAGGTGGTGAGTGAACGAAGGATCTGGCGGCTGTGTTCAGCAAATGGCATCCTGTCGGTGATCCACCGTCGGCGCAGATCCGGGATCAAGACCGGCCC
>NZ_ALPM01000112.1:0-5459 GCF_000294595.1 Arthrobacter sp. TB 23
TTATGTGAGTTTCGCATCCGATAATGGGTGCAGGAGGAAATTCACTTTTATGGCACGTAGACATACCCCTGATCAGGTCATCGCGAAGGTCCGTCAGGGCCAAAAGATGCTCAACGATAGACGGCCGATGATTGAGGTCGTGAAGGAACTGCAGGTCACCGAGGCGACCTGGTACCGGTGGGTGAACCAATACGGTTCCGAGCACAACGCCGGCCAAACCAAAGCGGTACGGGAGCTCGAGAAAGAGAACGCCCGGCTGAAGAAGCTGGTTGCGGAGAAGGAACTGACCATCGACATTCTCAATGAGGTGGCGAAGGGAAAATTCTGAGCCCCGAACCTCGCCGCCGTGCAGTGCGCATGGCGCAGGAGAAGTTCGGGGCGTCCGAAAGACTCGCCTGCAAGATCCTGGGCCAGAACCGGTCCGCCCTGCGCAAGGCACGGCCGGTGGCCAGCTTCGAAGACCACCAGCTACGGGCCGATCTGCGGGCTATTGCGGGGAAGCACCCGACCTGGGGTTGGCGGAAGGCACGCTGGCACCTCCTGGGCCAGCAACAGTGGGTTGGGGTGGCACTGAATCCGAAGCGGGTGCGCCGGCTGTGGCGCCTCGAGGGACTCACCTGCAAACCCAAGGCAAGGAAGAAACGCCGCACCGGGCCCGGGGCTGGGGAGCAGAAACGGCTAACTGCTCAGTATCCGATGCATGTGGTCAGCTTCGACTTCCAATCCGATGTGACCTCCTGCGGGCGGCATGTGCGGTTTTTCAACGTGATCGATGAATACACCCGTACCGCGCTGGCGATCATCCCGCGGCGGTCTTTCACCGCGACGGATGTGGTCGCCGTGCTTGAGGACATCATCGCTGAAACCGGTGTCGTCCCGACCCATGTCCGCTCCGATAATGGGCCGGAATTCACTGCCGCAGCACTGATCAGCTGGTGCCAAACCGCCGGCGTGGAGACCGCTTTTATTGACCCGGGGTCGCCGTGGCAGAACGGGTACGCCGAGTCATTCAACGCCCAATTCAGAAGGGAACAACTCACCGGAGAAATCATAGACACCCTGGCCGAAGCAAAGTACCTGGCCGATGAATGGAAACAGCTCTACAATCATGAACGTCCCCACGGATCCCTCGACGGAATGACACCGTCGGCCTACTGGGAAAACTGGACCGCAGGAAACCAACTAGCTATCGCATAGCCACTGGACTGCTAACGGGGGCCCAACCAGCTTCTCCGCCCAGGCAGCCATCTGCCCGACATCTTGTGCGGGCCATCCCCGCCACAGTCTTAGACTCTTCATGACAGCGGTATTGCTGTTGGTCAGGGCTTGGTGTCGCGGTGGAGTACCCCTCACCGGACAGTGTCTGTTCCAACGGATTAGAGCTCTCGAACGTTGAGCATCGATCTAACCTGAAGCTTCCGTCGTAAAGAGGTTCTCTCAAGGCCGTCGACGACCACCGCAGCGCCGATCCAGGCCGCACCACTCATCTCGACGAGCGAATGGCATGCCTCGGCCTGAGCGCCGGTGGCAATCCAGTCATCCACGAAGAGGACCCTGTCCCCAGCCTTCAACAATGAGCGGCGCAGCCCGAGTCGCAAGCTTCGGTTGAGGTAATCAGGTCCAGTCGACGTCTCCCACCAAGCATCGCTGTCGGCCGCTCGCCCAGGATCCTTGCGTACTTCCGCGAACCCAATACCTAAATGCTGCGCCGTTAGAACCCCAAGTAAGCTCCCATGAGACTCGGTACCCATGACGACCGTCGGTGTCGAGCCAGGGAAAAGCGCCGCGAGACCCGGTCCGAGCGACGAAAGCGTTTCTGGACTACGCCACCATCCAGTGACATCAGCCCTGAAGTCTGGATCGGTTCTATCCCCCAGCCATCGAAAAGACTGACGAAGACGATCCCGCATTTCAGATTCTTTCCGCATGCGTCAATCCTCGCAACAGGACCGGAACTATCCGCGCAAGACCGGGAGGCTGCGTCGCTCAAGGATTCTCTTGCGGGACGCCTTCGCCGCGTTAGCGATTCAATCTAGGCACCGAGTGATCGCCGCATGGCGACACGGGGCCAGAGGCTGACCTCTTGGTGTGGGAGGTCCGGGGCTGTGATGTCGCTTGGCTAATCCTTGCCAAAAGACCTCAACCCGGGTCTAAACCTGCAGCTCTCCCACCGTAGATGTCCGATGGTTGGGTGATCCCCAACCATCCAACGGTCAAGTCCCTGGTAGTGGTGTAGCCGATCGTGGTCTGTGATGTCCCGAGACTTCACATGTGGGGTCCGGCGTTTTCATCAATGAGTGGTTTTCTCGAACCGGCCTGTGAAGGGGAAAAGCGAATGCGTTCAGCGCCGGTTTCCACCTGATCACCCAGCGTGCTCTGCCGCCGCCGGTGGGGTCAAGAGACCGGGTCGCAAGGTAGAGGCACTATAGCGCCGCGGTCTCTTTGGGGAAGTGTCCGCGGGCTCTGATGGCCCGGCGGCGGTCGAAGGCCGCTCCAGCAGGCCTTCAAGGCCTGGCTGACCGAGCGGCCGCAGGCCTGGCGGGACAAGGTCGAGGTGGTCGCCATGGATGGGTTCACCGGCGTCAAGACCGCCGCGTCCGAGGAACTCCCGGACGCGGTCCCGGTCATGGACCAGTTCCACGTCATCCGGCTCGCCGGCGACGGGCTGGACCGGTGCCGGCAACGGGTTCAACAGGCCACAACAGGGCATCGGGGTCGTGCCGGTGACTCGCTCTACCGGGCCCGGCGGACACTGCATACCGGCGCTGACCTGCTCACTGAGAAGCAGCAAGCCCGACTCACCACAGTGTTCGCGGTCGAGGAGCACGTCGAGGTCGAAGCGACGTGGGGCATCTATCAACGGATCGTCGCCGCGTACCGGGAACCAAATAAGGCCCGCGGCAAGAAGATGATGCAAGCCCTCATCGACTCCGTCGCGGCCGGCGCCCCCGCCACCTTGACGGAGATCCGCAAGCTCGACCGGACCCTGAAGCAGCGTGCCGCTGACGTGCTCGCGTTCTTCGACTGCCCCGGCACCAGCAACGGCCCGACCGAGGCCATCAACGGACGCCTCGAACACCTTCGCGGCTCCGCCCTCGGATTCCGGAACCTCACCCACTACATCGCCCGGTCACTCCTAGAATCCGGCGGCTTCAGACCACGGCTACACCCTCAATTACGATGAGCCCCTTATGTGCACCTACGACGACTGTCGGCACCTACCCCAAGCGCCGCCGTCGTACTTTTCAGTACAGACGCCGACGCTAGGGGGAAGTGATCCGTTGTGTTCGCTTGAGGAGGCAGTCGGTCGGGAGCTGGGGGTAGTGGTGTCGCTGATGCGGGTTTAGAACTGGGCCCGGCGGGCCTCGGCGTCCTTTCGATTTAGCTCAACGAAGCGGACCTTGGGCAGGCCCACGGACTCTGGCATGCCGGGCAGAACCTCGCCGCGGAGCGTGGCCTGCGACGTCTCCCGCATGCACAGGATGCTCACGAGGCCGATGACACCGGCAACCGCCATGTACCACCCGGGAACCAGCTGGTTTCCGGTGGTTTCGATCAGCTGGTTCGCAACGGTTTGCGATGGTCCGGCGAAGAACGCGGTAGAGAAGTTATACGCGATGGCGAAACCCGTGTAGCGCACCGCCGTGGGGAAGAGCGCCGGGAGCGTCGAGGACACCGATGCCACCAAAATCACCAGCAGGAGACCCAGCACGGCCAGACCGAGAAACTGCAGGACCAGGTTTGGCAGGCCCAGCAGCATGACCAACGGCACGGACAACAGCGCGAACCCGGACGCGGCCACCAGCAGCAGCGGCTTGCGGCCCACCCTGTCGGACAGCGCGCCGACCGGGGGAATGGCCACCAGCATCAGGGCCATGATGGCCACCAGCATCCAGTTCCCCTGGGCTGTGCTGTGCCCCAACTGGCCGCTCAGGTAAGTGGGCATGTAGCCCAGGATCAGGTAAAACGCCACGTTCAGCAATACCACGAATCCAGCCAAGACCAGCAGCTGCCGCCAGTGGTGCTTGAAGACGTGCCGCAGCGGCGACCGCATCGTTTCCTTGTGCTGCGATGCTTCGGAGAACACCGGTGCTTCCACCAGCCTGGTTCGGATCCACAGCGCCGTCAGGCCCAGCGGAATGGTCAGCAGGAACGGCAGGCGCCACCAGCCGTCCTCCATGCCCTGGTCACCCACAATGGTGATGAGTGAGGTGCAGACGATGGCGGCAAGGATGAACCCCACAGTGGTGCCGAACTCCAGGAAGGAGCCCAGGAAACCACGACGGCGGTCGGGAGCGGATTCTGCCATATAGACGGCGGCGCCCCCGTATTCACCGCCCGCGGAAAAGCCCTGCACCAGCCTGCAGGCGAGCAGCAGCAACGGAGCAGCGAGTCCCGCCGTCTCCAGCGTTGGCAGCAGGCCGATGGAACCGGTGGCCACGGTCATCAGCAGGACGGTGAGGACCATCACCTTCTGGCGGCCCACTTTGTCCCCCAACGGCCCGAGGATGATGCCGCCCAGCGGACGCACGAGGAAGGACAGCGCCAGGGTAGCGAGGGTAAGGGTGACGCCGAGTCCGCCGTCGCCCTCTACCGACCCGAAAAAGTTTCTGGCCATGTAAATGGTGAGATAGCCGTAGACGCCGTAATCGAACCATTCCACGGCGTTGCCCAAGGCGGAGCCGAGGATGGAACGGTGGAGGGTGCGTTTGCCCTCCGAGGTAGTGGGTTCCGACCCCGGCGCGCTGGGCGTTCCGGGGTCGCTGTCGTGCAGGGGCTGTGTGTTGGTCATCTTTAAGGCTTTCTTGTTCAGGCCCCAGTCGTGGCGGGCACGGCTCCGGTGACGGCGCCGACGGCGTTTTCGAAGCGTTCGAGGCCGGTGGTGATTTCGTTGGCGGTGACGACGAGGGCGGGGATGAGGCGGACAACGTTGCCTGCGGGTCCGCAGGTGAGGGTGAGTAGGCCCTGGGTGGTTGTGGCCTGCTGGACTGCTGCGGCGGTGGCTGCGTCGGGGGTGCCGTCTTCGGCGGTGAACTCGATGCCCTGCATCAGGCCTTTGCCGCGCACGTCACCGATGACCGGGAAGCGGTTCTGGATGTCTTTCAGGCCGGACTGGAGCTGCTCGCCGCGGATCCGGGAGTTCTCCACGAGCCCTTCGTCCCGGACGACGTCCAGGGTCGCGACGCCGGCGGCGGCGGAGACGGCGTTGCCGCCGTAGGTCCCGCCTTGGGAACCGGGCCAGCCCTTGGACATCGTCTCGGTCGAGGCGGCGATCGCGGAGATCGGAAAACCCGAAGCGATGCCCTTGGCGGTGATCAGGATGTCCGGGGTCGCGGTGGAGTACTGGTGTCCCCAGAACTTGCCCATCCGGCCCACCCCGGCCTGGACCTCGTCAAAGATCAGCTGGATGCCGTGCCGGTCCGCGCGTTCACGCAGGCCTTCCAGGAACGCCGGCGGGG
>NZ_ALPM01000113.1:0-6187 GCF_000294595.1 Arthrobacter sp. TB 23
TTATGTGAGTTTCGCATCCGATAATGGGTGCAGGAGGAAATTCACTTTTATGGCACGTAGACATACCCCTGATCAGGTCATCGCGAAGGTCCGTCAGGGCCAAAAGATGCTCAACGATAGACGGCCGATGATTGAGGTCGTGAAGGAACTGCAGGTCACCGAGGCGACCTGGTACCGGTGGGTGAACCAATACGGTTCCGAGCACAACGCCGGCCAAACCAAAGCGGTACGGGAGCTCGAGAAAGAGAACGCCCGGCTGAAGAAGCTGGTTGCGGAGAAGGAACTGACCATCGACATTCTCAATGAGGTGGCGAAGGGAAAATTCTGAGCCCCGAACCTCGCCGCCGTGCAGTGCGCATGGCGCAGGAGAAGTTCGGGGCGTCCGAAAGACTCGCCTGCAAGATCCTGGGCCAGAACCGGTCCGCCCTGCGCAAGGCACGGCCGGTGGCCAGCTTCGAAGACCACCAGCTACGGGCCGATCTGCGGGCTATTGCGGGGAAGCACCCGACCTGGGGTTGGCGGAAGGCACGCTGGCACCTCCTGGGCCAGCAACAGTGGGTTGGGGTGGCACTGAATCCGAAGCGGGTGCGCCGGCTGTGGCGCCTCGAGGGACTCACCTGCAAACCCAAGGCAAGGAAGAAACGCCGCACCGGGCCCGGGGCTGGGGAGCAGAAACGGCTAACTGCTCAGTATCCGATGCATGTGGTCAGCTTCGACTTCCAATCCGATGTGACCTCCTGCGGGCGGCATGTGCGGTTTTTCAACGTGATCGATGAATACACCCGTACCGCGCTGGCGATCATCCCGCGGCGGTCTTTCACCGCGACGGATGTGGTCGCCGTGCTTGAGGACATCATCGCTGAAACCGGTGTCGTCCCGACCCATGTCCGCTCCGATAATGGGCCGGAATTCACTGCCGCAGCACTGATCAGCTGGTGCCAAACCGCCGGCGTGGAGACCGCTTTTATTGACCCGGGGTCGCCGTGGCAGAACGGGTACGCCGAGTCATTCAACGCCCAATTCAGAAGGGAACAACTCACCGGAGAAATCATCGACACCTTGGCCGAAGCAAAATACTTAGCTGATGAATGGAAACAGATCTACAATCATGAACGGCCCCATGGATCCCTCGATGGAATGACACCGTCGGCTTACTGGGAAAACTGGACCGCAGGAAACCAACTAGCTATCGCATAGCCACTGGACTGCTAACGGGGGCCCAACCAGTACCAGTAACTAAAGGTGACCGGTTACATAACTAAATGGTGTTTCTGCCAGCGATGCTGTCGTAGTCCTGCGATAGTAGGAAAAGTGTGGCTACTTGGCTGAGATGACGGAGAAACTAGTGACTCAGGGCTTACGAATGTTCGGACTGGTGTGATGGTCAATGGGTCTCTTGACGAGGCGTCCGATGGCCAAAAACTAGTCTCGCTGCTTGTTGGATCGCAGTCATGGGTTCACCGGCGCGTGGATGCACTGAGATTGGGCGGGGACGGAACTACCCGGCTCCATGTTTCGCTCGACCTAACTGTGCCAGCAAACCTTCGTTTGTCACGACCGGGCAAGCGAATGGCTGTCCCGCTTGCTCTCATGGAGAAGGTTCCCCTACGACATCTCGATACGGAGGATTGGTCTGGGAATTCTATGAGCGTTCTGGACTCTCGACTTAATAGCCAATACACATTGGAGTTCTTGAAGGCACTGGCACCGGAATGGGTCCAAGAGGATCGGGCGTGGCGAGCCGTTCAAGGGGTTCTGAGCGACCTTGTGAAGAGCGAGCGGGGCCTAGAGGCTAGACGGGTCTGGATGCGGCTCGTAGCCCTGATTGAGAGGGTGCAGGGTCGTAGGGGCCCTCTTACAGAGAACGAGTTTCTTCAGTACTCAATTTTCGCCAGCATTGCGTATCAGATGGGTCAGCACTTCCTATTTATGGTCGAGATCAGTGACGAGCGCGTTGAGACTCGCACCATCTTGAAGTACTCGCTTGATCAAGAGGCTCCATTGACTACGCGCGACCCAAGTAAGCGCGTGCTCTTCAAGGTGAAAGTACCAGACATCGGATTTGCTGAAAGCCAGCACATAGCTGTTGAGGTGCCCGATGGTGTAGTGCTGGAGAAGATGACGCTTGAAGGGACAATATTTGAAGGCGATGTACAGGACGTGTGGGCCAGTGACGAACCGAAAAGGCGTCTACAGGGAACGGCGGGTCATATTACGATTCGCCCAAGTTCGAGGTTCTTAAAAGGCGAGCTTCTGGTATGGGTGGTCCCGGCGAAGCAAGGTCTATATAGATTCGCAAAAGTAAGCATTGTCATGGTCACGATTGTCGTCGGGGCGACGTGGTGGGTTCGGCATGACTCGGCGTTCCTATTGGGGAACGTGCTAATACCTTCGCCAGCGGCCTCCATCCTTTTGCTAGGTCCCGCTCTGCTGTTGTCGTGGTTCAGCCGCACGACGGAGCATACGTTGCTCGCGAAGGTGCAGGGGCCATTGAGACTAGCGTTGCTTGGAACTGCGCTAGCATTGCTCGTCTTGGCGGTACTCGCAGCGATTCCGGTAAGCGCATCTGTCTGGAATCTTGGATGGGTTTTGGCTACCTGCATACAAGGAGTAGCGTTCCTGCTCCTCGTCTATTTCGTGGGGGACCTTGGGCGAAGGACAATCAGAAGTGCAAAATTTTTTATCAAATGCTTGAGAACACTGTCATCATGGACGCGTACAATATTCTCATCGGGAGGAGAACTTGATGGAGCACATCATGAAGGTGAGTAGCGGGATAGTTGGACCTAAGCGAGGTACCTTGCGAGCCCGTGGAATCGCGCCGCGACCGAATTATGTAATCAGACCAGCGGCAGGGTCGCTCGTTGGGGACGTTCCGAGCCTTCGGGACGACAGGGATAGGACGAATGAAGTTGTCGCACGTTTACTAGCGTCTTCAGGTGCGAATCGAACGGACCGTTCAAAGTAGTCGTGCAAAACCAATGTGGACGCCGAACCGGCGTCCACATTGATCGTGATGGTCTCTTCGGTTGGCAGGGTGCGCTCCGGCCCTGCCCGACAAATCCCTGCAAGACTATGGAACTATGGCGCTCCAATGGTTATTGATCCGATCCGCAGCGCGTGTGGCGTAATCTGCGTGGCTTCCGGAATAAGCGTTGGTAGTTGACACATCCGAGTGCCCGAGAATCGCTCGCACGTCGTGAAGAGGAACGCCCATGGTCAGCATATTTGTAGCTGCCGTGTGTCGCAGATCATGGAAACACATACTCGGCTTCCCGATTGATATGCGGATTCGGTCCCAGTTGAGTGCTCGCCGCAGATTGCTTCCCCGGATTGTGGAGCCGCTGGGTGTGGTGAGGAGTTGCGCGCTTGCTGATTTGCCCCGCATTGCATCGTTCAGAGCAGGTATCAGCGCGTCGGGTATAGGAGCATTTCTACAGTTCTTCCCTTTAGTCGGACCAATCACCAATTCGCCATCATCATCCAGATGGTACGCCCGGTTCACCGCTATCCTCTTCGTCACCAGATTCACATCGCTTACTCTCAACGCTGTGGCTTCATTGAATCGCACGCCGGTATGAAGAAGCGTCTGAATGAAACGGTCGTACTCGGGCTCTTGGTTTTGCATGGTGGCCAGTAGGTCGGCTTGCTGTCGGCCCGTAAGCGCGCGCTCTCCCACGTTTGTTGCTGAGGTCACTTTTGGACGCTTTATATCCTGAACCGGGTTCCTGTTGATTCTCTTCTTTGCCACGGCTTTGTCCAGAAGTTGCGATAGGTAGGCCAACGCGCTGCATACCGTGGAGGGTGTAGCGGTTTCGAGCCAGCTCTGTACTATCTCGTCAACCACATCCGACGTAATGTCGCCGAGCTTGTATCCACCGAGATCGGGCATGATACGAATTCTCCACGCTCGGTCGTAATCCCGCACGGTATTAGGCATAAGGTCCGATCTCACCACGGCTGATTGAACCTCTGTCCGGAACTCGCTGAGCGATACCTTTGCCCGCTTGCCCGGAGGCGGGTTGCCTTGAGCGATTTCTACTTTAAGGGTCGCCAGACCCTTCTTAGCTGCTGCAAGAGTTTGATAACTCTTCGACGTTGAACGCCACGACCCATCGGCCTGCTTTACTTCTTGCTCCACGCGGTAAGGCAGATTGGGTCGTTTGGTGAGGTATCGAATGCCAGCAGGGAGAACGTTTCCTTTGGGATCAATCCTTGGAGGTTGTTTCTTGGCAACTTGCTTTGTACTGCGGTCAGTTGCGGGCGGGGACAACAGGTGGCGACCGTCGGGGTCCGTTCGCAAGACTGTTGCAAACGACTCTGATCCAGATAGATTCTCCCGTTTGTACAACCTTCGATAGTTGAATAGATCGATAACAGCGGCCATTCCATCGGTAGGTTCTTCTGTGATCATGGTGTTACCTCCGTCTTGATTGCGATCCAAGCATCGATATTCTCGCGAGTCCAACGGAGGTTTCTGCCCACCCGTGTCGCTGGTGGGAAGTTTCCTCTCTTGCGGAGTCCTCTAGCGCTATCGGACGATATTCCCAGAATTTGGGCGGTCTCGGCAAGCGACAGAAGATGGTTTGTCGGCTTGTGTGAATGCAACCTGACAACATTGGACACAGATTTCCCCTTTGGAAATTATGGGTCTGTGGCTTCGTTGTAGTTACTTGACGTTGTTGTGTAGACGGAATTCTGTATTCCGCGCCCGTGATTTAAGTGAATGCTTCTTTTTGACCCGAACGCTAATTACGTTCAGGAAAAACATATCATCGAACCGTAAAAAGAAATGAGAGGTTCTCTTGAGGCGAAACACGGTCAGTCGTAGTCATTACCATCTGCAACATGAAGTTCAAATAATACTCCCTATTATTTTCGATGATCATCCTTCATTAACCATGCATCGGAAAGAACTATACGAAGAGTGGCTAGTAAACATGTGGTGCAGTAGTCCATGTAGCGTAGATTGCACCTGCCTCCTTACAGCTTAGGATGTGTTGAAACGTGGCAGCAGGCCGGTCTCGACGTAGACTTCGATTGGGTTTAGATTCGGTTCCCGAGGGTTTGTGCGCGGGGTGTGAGTCGGGCGTACCGCAGCAGCCCCAAGGACAGGTGACCACATGCCGGAGAGGCTGACAACCGCTCAGCGAAGTGCCAATATGGCGAAAATTCGCTCCACCAACACAAAGCCGGAGATGGCCGTCCGGAGGATGCTGCATGGGGCAGGGTTTCGTTACCGTCTTCACGATCAGCGACTACCCGGAAAGCCCGATCTGGTATTCCCATCGCGCAAAAAGGTCGTATTTGTGCATGGATGTTTTTGGCACCGTCACTCCTGCCCCGCAGGGCAGAAGGTCCCCTCGACGAACCGAGAGTTCTGGCAGAAGAAGCTGAGCCTCAACCATGAACGAGACACAAGACAGCTTGACGGTCTCGCGCAATTGGGATGGATTGGGTTCGTTGTTTGGGAGTGTGAGCTGAAGGACCCCGACGAAGTCCTTCGGGCCTTGAAGAGATTCCTAAATTCGGCTGACGGCGACGCTTAGGGCCGGGGACTGCTGAAGGTTTAGTTGACAGCTGGGGTTGATAGTTTGCTATGCGGCTGTGACCGCGTTGTTTATTGTCTCAAACTCGATCGGGGTTAGCCGGCCGAGGGTGCGTTGCCGGCGTTTTCGGTGGTAGGTCCGCTCGATCCAGGTCGTGATGGCGAGCCTGAGCTCGGCCCTGGTTTCCCACCGTTTCCGGTTCAAGACGTTCTTTTGCAGCAGCGAGAAGAACGATTCCATCGCAGCATTGTCACCGCACGCGCCCACCCGTCCCATTGATCCGCTCAGCCCGTAGACGTGCAGGGCGGAGACGAATTTCCTGGATCTGAACTGGGACCCTCTATCGGAGTGAACTACCGTACCCGCGGGTTTTCTGAACGAAACGGCATGGTCCAAGGCCGCTACTGCCAGGGACGCTTTCATCCGCCCGTCCATGGAATACCCGACGATCCGGTTCGAGTGCAGATCTTTGATGGCACAGAGGTAAAGCTTGCCTTCGTCCGTGGGGTGTTCGGTGATGTCGGTTAACCATTTCTGGTTCGACGCCGCCGCAGTGAAGTCCCGATCGATGAGGTCATCGTGGACCGGCGGGCCGGTCTTGATCCCGGATCTGCGCCGACGGTGGATCACCGACAGGA
>NZ_ALPM01000114.1:0-41109 GCF_000294595.1 Arthrobacter sp. TB 23
CCCGCACCAGCGCCCGTTCCCGCGCCGGCACCTGCCCCACCACCCTCAAACGGTGGATCGGTGTCGGCCGCGATCAGCTACGCCATGTCCAAGACTGGTTCCCCACACTTCTACCAGTGGGGCGGTGCAGGACCGCGGGGATTCGATTGCTCGGGACTCGTGCAGCAGGCATTCGCCTCTGCCGGTATCTCCCTGCCACGGGTAGCCACCGCACAATATGCAGCCAGCTCCAACCATGTCCCGCTGGCACAGGCTCAGGCGGGTGACCTGGTGTTCTGGGGATCGCCAGGGAATTTCTACCATGTTGGCATCTACATCGGGAACAACAGGGTAGTGAACGCGCTCAACGAATCGCAGGGAATTCTCGTGACCGATCTGGCGCACATGGGCGGCATGCCGAACCTGTACCCGCTGGTCGCAAGGTTCTAGTTCTTTGTGCCGGGCCTCACCGCCCGGCACAAAGAACTGACGGCATTTGAACTAGCTGGTTGGGGCCACCATCGGCCCGAAGTTCTCCCGGTCAAGCAACCGTGGATCATTGCCATCCGGAACAACCAGCACGGGGCCCTTCGCGTGATGGAGAACACCCTGGCTGGTGGAGCCGAGCAGCATTCCAGCAAACCCGCCACGTCCCCGGGTGCCGACTACCAGCAGCTCGGACGTCCGCGAACTCTCGATCAGCACCTCAACCGGTGGACCGTCGAGCAGCTCCACCGAGATATCGAGGCTCGGAAAGTGGCTCTGCAGCCACTCCCTTCCTGCGTTCAGCGAGATGCGGATGTCCGCGTGGAGGGCTTCACGGTCCAACGGTGCGGGAACCCAGGCAAGGGATCCGGTGAAGGGCGGCAACGAGCAGACCACCCGCAGTGGCATCCCTCTGGATACGGCCTGCTCCGCGGCAGCAAGCGACGCCATCCGCGCCTGCTCCGAGCCGTCCACTCCCACCACCACAACCTGCTCCACCTGGTCTGCCGTGGGTCCCGGCTCCCCCTTCCCCTTCGGCGGCTCGACTCCCGCTTCAGTGAGCCGACGTGCGGCGCAGAGGGGGATAACGACCGTCGGGCATTTTGCGTGGGCCGGGACCGCGCTGCTGACCGAGCCCAGGAGGCGCCCGACGAAACCTCCTCTGCCACGGGACCCAACGACGATCAGTTCGGCTTCCTCGGACAGCTCCAGGAGGACGCCCGCAGCGTCTCCGGCCTCCACCCGTGGATCAATATCCACGGGGAGTCCCTGGAGACGTTCGACTGCCTGTTTGAGCACCGCCTCCGCACCCTCACGGATGACGGCGTCGTCAATTGTGGCGTACCCGGCATCCATGCTTGAGGCCGCGAACACCGGCACCGTATAGGCGGTGACGACGCTGAGGCGGGTACCTCGACGCGCCGCCTCATGGGCCGCCCAGACCAGGGCGCACTGGCTCTGATCAGAGCCGTCCACCCCCACCACAATGCCGCTGCCGTAGAGACTGTTCACACCATTTTCAGACTGTGCCTTTTCCATGGCCCTGCCTCCCTGCGGTCACAACTACCGGCGCCGGATCAGCGATCCTCGATCGCCGCCAAACTATTTCAAACCTTACTCTTCCGCATAGGACTATTCACCGTGGTCAAAGTTATATAGGCTTCGAGAAATCGTTACTTGAATGAGCCACATTTTGCTCAGGCGTAACGAAATGCGCTTGGTTGACCCGTTCGCAGCCAAGTGTCCGCACAGCCCGGAAGAGGCGCCGGGCTGTGCGGAACTAACCCTTCCCTTTCGGAGGTCTACCCTGTGAGTTCACCGTCGCCCGGAACCGGTGCCTCGCGCTCAGACGTGCACGGCGGTGCGGAGCTCACCACCACGGTCGTCATTGGATCGGGTCTTTCGGGATTGGCTGTGGCCAGCGAACTCAGTCGTCGGGGTATCGAGTCAATCGTTGTGGAATGCATGGACCCGCTCGATACCGGTCAGCTGTCCCGTACGGTGATGACCGACTCGGTGTCCCTATCGGAACGAACAGAGCTGCTTCGGCTGCTGCGCGGTTATGCGAGCAGCCATTCATTGGACATCCGGCACAGCACCATCGCCGAGAATTTGTGCGTGGTGGGCCATTCGAAGTTGTTGCCCACCCCTGTGCTCGGGTCCAAGAAATGGGCGGTCCAAACCGGAAGCGGCGTGCTACTGGCCGACCATGTGGTGCTGACCAAGTACCCGCAGAACCAGTTGCGGCGGTTCCTGCTGTCGCTTGGTCTGGCGGTTGGCAACGACCTCAAGGCTGCAGCGCGGGCGATTGGCCTGCATCTGGTGGGAGTCGGCGAGCTGCTCAGCCCCAGCACCCGAGAAATTGTCAGGCAAGCGAAACTGGTCAGTGCTGCGATTGTTCAGCACCCTCCGCTACGGCTGCCACCGACCCGGGCACTCGGCGCCTAGGCCCTCCCCTGGCCACGCGCCCATCTGGCCACCGACGACGACGGGAGGACCGGAAGTATCCGGTCCTCCCGTCAACAGGCGGTAGCCCTTGGGGATATCGAGAGGGTTAGCCCTTGAGCCCATCAATGAAGTCAGGGTTTTCCTCAAGCCACTGCTCGACGGCTTCAGCCTCTTGGCCCGACCCAAACTCGTTGACAACGAGGTTCTCAAGCTGACCGTACTGGTCGTCGTCCAGCTTGAAGTTGGTCATCATTTCGGCGATCTCGGGGAAGTCCTCGGTGAATCCGGTACGCGCCAACGTGTGCAGTCCTTCTACCGGGCCAAGCGCTGCCTCAGGGTCTTCGAGGTCCTTCAGAGGGAAGGAACTGTTGGCCCAGAACGGCTTCCACAGGGTCACCACGATGTCCTCCTCGGCATCGACGGCGCTTTGCAGCTCCGTCAGCATCGCCGTCGTGGATGACTCAACCAGCTCGTAGTCCTCCTCAAGGCCATACGTTGGCATAACGCTGTCCTTGGTCACCGCCGTCAGGCCGGCTCCTGGTTCGATACCCACGATCCGGCCGTCGAACATGTCGGCGTTCCCGGTCAGGTCCGCGATCGAATCGATATCGGTGTATTCCGGCACGGCGAAAGTCAGTTTGGCGTTGTCGTAGTAGGCGCCAAGATCCTCAATGTCGTCGCCATACTCTTCCATGTACTCGGCGTGCGTCGCTTCGGACCAGCCCGAGGGGTAAACGTCGACATCTCCGTTGGAGAGGCCCGTGTAGAGCGGCGCGGCCTCGCTCAATTCCTGAATCTCGACGTCGATGCCTTCGGCTTCAAGGATGTTCTCCCAGAGGTAGGCGGTGCTCAGCCCGTCGGTCCAGGAGGGGATGATACCCAGCGTGATGGATTGGGCCGCTGCTTCGGATCCCTCGTCGCTTGGGGCATCCGATCCACCGCATGCTGTTGCGCCGAGCGCAACAGTCATCAGTGCAGCAAGTACTCCGACCCGGCGGGTACGTAATTTGTTAGTCATTGATCTTCTTTCCTTATTCATCGGAGGGCGCCTTCTAAACCGGCGCCCGAGGATTGGTTGGAGGGTCAAGATTTTGTGGCGAGCGGAACTGGCTTGTTTTCGGGACGACCGAACAACCGACCCAGGGCGCCGAGAACGCGGCGGTCACGGTCTGATCTACCATCTCCGACGGCAGCAGTGACCCGGTCGAGGAAGATCGCGAGGACCACCACC
This sequence comes from Arthrobacter sp. TB 23, assembly GCF_000294595.1. Classification (NCBI taxonomy): domain Bacteria; kingdom Bacillati; phylum Actinomycetota; class Actinomycetes; order Micrococcales; family Micrococcaceae; genus Arthrobacter; species Arthrobacter sp. TB 23. Next base: position 3,644 of record NZ_ALPM01000114.1, read on the forward strand.
GACAATCCGGCTTCGAAGCCCAGACCGATATCGAGTTGCGCGATCGAGGAGGTGACGGCACCGCCGAGGCCGCCGGCGCCCACGAGCCCGGCGATGACCGCCATCGAGAGTGCAAGCATGATTACCTGGTTGACGCCGGCCATGATCGTCGGTAGCGCCAAGGGGATCTGGATGCCGCGCAGGATGTGTCCTGGTGTGCTGCCGAACGCATGTCCGGCCTCGACCACCTCGGAATCGACCTGACGGATACCTAGTTCGGTCAGGCGCACTCCCGGCGGCAGGGCGAAGATGACTGTCGCAACCACACCACCGGCGGGACCGATGCTGAACAGCGTCACCACGGGCACCAGCCAGACGAAGGCTGGCATGGTTTGCATCAGGTCCATTACCGGGCGGATCGCGTTACTCACCGCAGCGGACTTCGCTGCCGCGATGCCGAGTGGAATAGCGATCACGAGCGCGATGAAGGTGGCGATGAGGACCAAAGCCAACGTTGTCATCGCGTTTTCCCACTGATCAACGCTGATGATGAAGGCCAAACCCACGAATGACACGACGGCGAACTTCCAGTCCTTCACCAACCAGGCCAGTAGTGATAACAAGGCCACAAGCACGAGGGGCGCCGGGGAGTTCAGTAGGTCAGCCAGTCCGTCGGTGGCACCGAGAACGAGGTCACGTACTGCCTGGAAGAACCCGCCGAGATTGTCGTCGACCCAGTCGAAGACGGTCTCGATCCCTTCGCCGACAGGAATGCGGGGCACAATTTCACCGTCGGTGCGGCTGGTCATCAGGCTCACGCCATTACCTCCTGATCGGGTCCAACATGCTCAACTGTCGCGTTGGGGTCGCCCAGGGCATTGAGGAGCGTAACCCGCGGAATCACACCGCTTAGCCGCCCCCGGTCATCGACGACTGCGAGTGCCACGACACTTTCAGCAGCGGCTGTCATTAGGTCGGCGAGTGGGGTGTCAAGGCGGACCGTCGCCGCGGAGCGAAGCAGTCCGTCAAGATTGTCTGTGCCCTTTGCGACGGCGGCGGCAACGTCGTGCTCATGCACGATCCCGTGCAGGGTCTTGTCCCATCCGACAACCATCAGGCTGGACAGCTGGTGCTCGCGGAGAAGCTTGTGTGCGGCGCGTGGGCCCTGTTCGCTGCCGAGCAGTGCGACGGGCTGCTCCATCACGGCCGATGCGGTGAGCACCCGAGTGCGATCCACGTCCTGCACGAACTTCGCAACGTAGTCGTTGGCAGGGTCGTTGAGGATTTGTTCAGTGGTGCCGATCTGCACAATCCGCCCGTCGCGCATCATCGCTATCCTGTCGCCCAGGCGCATCGCCTCGTTGAGGTCGTGGGTGATGAACAGGATGGTTTTGCCAAGCTGGTGCTGCAGGTCAACCAACTGGTCCTGCATTTCGCGTCGAATGAGCGGATCGAGTGCGCTGAACGCCTCATCCATCAGCATGACGTCGGTCCCGGCTGCAAGAGCCCGTGCCAGACCCACTCTCTGCCGCATCCCGCCGGAGAGTTCTCCCGGAAGTGACCCGCCCCAGCCCTCAAGGCCGACCATCTGCAAGGCCACCTCAGCCTTTTTCTCACGTTCAGACCGGTTCAGCCCCTGCACCTTCAGCCCGTAGGCGGCGTTCTCACCAACTGTGCGGTGGGGAAGGAGCGCGAAATGCTGGAAAACCATGCTGACCTTCTCCCTCCGCACACGCCGGAGGTCCTTGCCCTTCAACCGGGTGATGTCCTCACCGGCGACCTTCATCGTGCCTGCAGTCGGCATCAGAAGGCCGTTCACCATCCTGATCAGCGTCGACTTTCCGGACCCGGACAAGCCCATCACCACGAAGATTTCGCCCTCGGCGACGTCAAAGCTGGCGTCGATAACGGCCGGGGTCAGGTTGTCCTTGCGGAGGTCCTCGCGGCTAGCGCCAGCCCGCATCCGATCGACGGCACGTTCGGGCCTGTGTCCGAAGACCTTATAGACCTCGCGGGCCTCAATGACTGGCACAGTTATCTTGCTCCTCGCTCTACGTTGCTTTTGATTTGCGCAGCCTGCGGCAGCTCAATTTACACTTGCTACGGAACGCTGAATGGCACCACAAGGTGCACTGGCTCAAAGAGGCTAAGGCAAAAAGATTGCTACCCCTCTGCACCGCTACAAAATCGGAAAATAGGTCTGCACATTTGCAGACAACGGACGGGCAACAATTGCCCTAATCCAAATTCGGCGATCACTATCGGCGGTATTGAGTAACCCAATATACCGGTGACAGCTCGTCCCGGACGCGGAAAAACCCCGCCTGGCACCTCAAGACCGACTTCCAGGCACGCTGCTTCAGGGCCGACCCGAACCGTCGGAGGGCGTCCGATCCCGATGAACTCAGGGATTTTTAAAGAAGGAGTAGCCAGCTGATTCATGCCAGCGAATCGATGTTCTTTCGTTATATACGAGGGCGCCCGTTTGCCGACAGCAATGCAAATAGCGACCTAATAAGCTCCGGTAAGAATGATGGCTTTTGCGAATGAATTTTGGCCCTACAACTTCACAGCAGAGCTAAGCGTCGGCGCCTTGACGTAGCTTCTTCCGGGCGGTTACGGCCAGGACCACGGCCAGCGCGATCAGGACCACGACCATCACCACGATGCTCCACGGGAAATCACCCTGTGCAGCCTGCTCTGACTCCTCGATTTCAATTGGCCCCTGGGTGTTGGCAGCGGCGCCCGGGGGCTGCGCGGCCCCGCCTGCCGTCGCGGTGAACGCGAAGCTGCCTTCAATGGGATGGGAATCCGAGGAGACTACCCGCCAGTTCACTGTGTATTCACCCGCTGGCGCATCAGCGCGGAGCGGCTGGCTGGCCACCCGGTCAATGATTGCCACGTCACCTTCGGCCCAATTCTCGCCGTTCGCGTCGAGGACCTCGACCTCCGACCCAATCCCCGACGGCACATTGGAGAAGGTCAACTCCACCACCTCGGGAAGCATCTCGACGCTCGCCCCTGGCTCAGGGGTGCTGCCGGTCATCTCGTCATGGGCATTGGCTGCCGGGGCGGACCCGAGGACAGTCATCAAGGCCACCAGCAACATCGCGGCCAGTAGGGCGGCGACCCTCAGGAACGAATGATCGACGACGGAGCGTGCAGCGGGGTAGGTAGTACTCATGTGTCAACTCTACGTGGCGGGCCTGTCAGCACGCTGGGAGAAGCGGCGCACCCGGCGTCGAGCGGATAGACTCGATCCGCAGACCACACCCCCCACCGTTCGAGGAATGACCATGCTCAAAAAGGGTTCCGTACTGGACCGCTATTTCGAAGTAACCCACCGCGGTAGCACTATGTCCCGGGAGATCCGCGGCGGAGTGGCAACTTTCTTCGCCATGAGCTACATCGTTGTCCTCAACCCGCTGATCCTTGCCGGGGCCGATTCATCGGGCGCCGAGCTGGGCTTCGAACGGGTCGCAGCCGTGACGGCATTGGTCGCAGGAATCCTGACGATCGTGATGGGCGCCTGGGCCAAGTACCCGTTTGCCCTCGCGACCGGCCTCGGCGTCAACGCCTTCGTGGCCATCACCGTCGCCACCAACCCTGAACTCACCTGGCCGCAGGTCATGGGTCTAGTGATGCTGGCCGGCCTCACCATGCTCATCCTGGTTCTCACCGGATTCCGGACCGCAGTATTCAACGCAGTCCCTGAAAGCCTCAAAACCGCGATTGTGGTCGGTATCGGCCTCTTCATCGCGCTCATCGGACTCGTCAATGCTGGGTTCGTCAGGCGGGTGCCGGATGTCGCTCAAACCACAGTGCCAGTGGGCCTCGGTTTCGAAGGCGCGCTGCTGGGCTGGCCCACCCTGGTGTTTGTCTTCGGTCTGATTCTGACCATCGCGTTGGTGGTCCGCAAGGTGCGAGGCGGGATCCTGATCGGTGTCATTGCCTCAACCATTCTCGCCGTCAGCATTGAAGCAGTGGCCGACGTCGGGCCAAGCGTTGGCCCGGACGGCACCAACGCCCAGGGCTGGTCCCTGGTGGTCCCCGAACTTCCGACCGGGGCCTGGGTGGGAGTTCCTGATCTGTCACTGATCGGCAACGTGAGCCTGTTCGGCGCCTTCAGCACCATCGGGGCGACCGCGGCCCTGCTGCTCACGTTCACCATCCTGTTGAGCATCTTCTTCGACGCCATGGGCACCATGGTGGGCCTCGCCAACGAGGCAAAGCTCGTGGACAAGAAGGGCAACATTCCCGGCGTCAACCGGGTCCTGGTGGTCGATGCCCTCGGCGCCGTCGCCGGCGGTGCCGGGTCGGTGTCCTCAAACCAGATCTACGTCGAATCGGGAGCTGGTATCGGTGAAGGCGCCCGCACCGGTATCGCCAACATCGTCACCGGCGTATTGTTCCTGCTGGCGATGTTCTTCACCCCCCTGATCTCCCTGGTGCCGTTCGAAGCCGTGGCGCCGGCGCTCGTCGTCGTTGGGTTCATGATGGTGGCACAGGTAGGCCGCATCGACTGGCAGGACTGGGGGGTTGCGATCCCCGCGTTCCTGACCTTCATCCTGATGCCGTTCACGTACTCGATTGCCAACGGCCTGGGCGCCGGGTTCATTGCCTATGTGCTGGTCCGCACCTTCCAGGGTCGAGCCCGGGAAATTCACCCCCTGATGTGGGTTGTGGCGGGCGCATTTGTGGTGTTTTTCGGTATTGGACCGATCGAACTGGCGCTGGGTCTGCGATAGTCCTGGGCTGGTCCCGCGGTAGGGGCCAGCCCAGGCTGACCGTCAGCGCGCGGACCAGCCCCCGTCCATCACATACGACGAACCAGTCACCATGCCTGCCACGTCGGACGCCAGCCAGCACACCAGAGCTGCCACTTCTTCCGGTTCGACCATCCGTTTGATGGCACTTTCCGTGAGCATGATGGTGGACAGCACGTCTTCCTCGGAGATCCCGTGCAGACGCGCCTGGTCAGTGATCTGGTTTTCGACCAGCGGGGTGCGGACATATCCGGGGTTCACGCAGTTACTGGTGACGCCGTACTCGCCACCCTCCAGCGCCGTCACCTTGGACAAGCCCTCCAACCCGTGCTTCGCCGACACGTAGGCCGCCTTGAACGGCGACGCCCGCAGCCCGTGGATTGAGGACAGGTTAATGATCCGGCCGAAGCCTCTGTCGTACATCGCGGGCAGCGCGGCTCGGATCAGCAGGAAGGGTGCCTCCAACATCAGCGTGTGGATCCGTCGGAAGTCGGCTGGGTCAAACTTGTGGATTGGCTGTACCGCCTGGATACCGGCGTTGTTGACGAGGATGTCGACGTCGAGGCTGAGGTCCTCAAGCTCCCCGGTACTCAGCAGGTCCACGGTCCACGATTCGCCATTCACTTCCTCGGCCAGCGCGGCGGCACCGTCGCCATCGCGGTCCGCGACGGTCACATGCGCACCCTGAGCGGCAAACGCCCGGACGGTAGCCGCTCCGATCCCGCTGGCACCGCCGGTCACGAGCGCCCGGCGCCCGGCGAGCGGCTGCGCGCTGGTAGTTCTGCCCGGACGTGCCGCCTCAACCGTCCGCTGGGTTGGTGGCTGGGCTGGCATCTTCACCTGTGTGGATGCCATCAGGCAGTACCGTTCGGAACCGGGATGCCGTGGCGCTCCGCGTCCGCGGCGTCGACGTCGCGCAGTGAGATTCCTTTGGTTTCCTTTAGGGTGACGACGGCGATGCCGGTCACCACACACGCACCCAGGACGTAGAGCGCAACCCCCACCCAGGAACCGGTCTCCTGAAGGATGGCCGTCGCGATGATCGGCGCCATCGACCCGGCAATAATCGATGTCACCTGGTAGCCGAGGGAAACCCCCGAATACCGCATGCGGGTGGGGAACATTTCAGCCATGATGGCTGGCTGTCCCGCATACATCAGGGCGTGGAAGCACAGGCCGATGGTGACCGCCAGGATGATGATCACTGGGTTCTGGGTGTCAAACATCGGGAAGGCGAAGAACGCCCAGGTGGCGCCGAGAATCGCTCCGGCAAGGTAGACAGGTTTGCGGCCGAAACGATCAGACAGCCGGCCCACCTGGGGAATCACCAGGAAGTGGACCACGTGGGCGATCAGCAGCGCGAGGAGGAGCTGGCTGGTGTCGTATTCATGGACGGTCTTCAGGTAGACGATCGAGAAGCTGACAATGATGTAGTAAAGAATATTCTCGGCAAAGCGCAAGCCCATGGCGCCCAGGATTCCCCTGGGGTATTTCTTAACTACCTCGAGGACCCCGTAGTTGATCGACTTCTCGCGCTCAACCTGTTCACGTGCCTCAAGGAAGATCGGCGCTTCACTGACGTGCGTCCGGATGTAGTAACCAATGACCACGATGACCGCTGATAGCCAGAACGCTACCCGCCAGCCCCAGGCCAGAAATTCGTCTTCGGGAAGGATGAACGACATGGTCAGCAGAACCACGGTTGCCAGGAGGTTGCCGACGGGGACAGCCGCCTGCGGCCAACTGGCCCAGAACCCGCGGGACTTGTTGGGGCTGTGCTCGGCAACCAGCAGAACGGCGCCACCCCATTCACCGCCGACGGCGAAGCCCTGCACGAAGCGCAGGACTACCAGCAGCGCCGGAGCCCAGTACCCGATCGTGTTGTAGCCCGGAAGGCAGCCCATCAGGAAGGTCGCTACACCGACCAGGATGATGGTCACCTGGAGGGTGTGCTTGCGGCCGAGCTTGTCTCCAATCTGGCCGAAGAAGATCCCGCCGAGCGGACGGGCGATGAAGCCGACGGCGTAGGTCAGGAACGCTGCGATGATCCCATCGAGCGGGGTCGCCGCGTTGGGGAAGAACACCACCGCGAAGACCAGGGTGGCGGCGGTGGCGTAGAGGAAAAACTCGTACCATTCGACAACTGTCCCGACCATCGAGGCTGCGACAACTTTTTTCAGACCTGACTCGTCGGTACGGTCGCGCCCCGGGGTTCCCTGCGGGCCGGACTGGGTGGAGCGTTGATTGACGCTCATGGCTTTCTCCTTCTGTGTCGACGGTGACACTATGCCTACTGGGTACTGTGACAGGCGTCACCCCAGGAACAACCTCATTGAGTATTGCTGCAGATGTTGACCGCTTCAATGACCAACTCCGCACCTCGATACTGCGAAAATGCAGATATGAGCTTTCCCAACCCCAGCGACCTGTTGATTCTGTTGACCGTCTCCCGCAGCGGCCGGTTCACTACTGCCGCCGAGGCGCTGGAGCTGAACCACACGACTGTGTCCCGGCGGATCGCTGCCCTGGAGAAAAGCCTCGGCGGTCATGTCCTGGTTCGGGCCAGCGGTGGGTGGGAGCTCACCGAGTTGGGTTTTCGAGCGGTCGCCGCAGCTGAGCGGGTCGCATCAGCGGTGAATGGGTTGGCCGACGGCGACGACGACGCCCCGGTAACCGGCGTCGTCCGGATGAGCGCCACCGACGGATTCAGCGCCTACATCGCCGCGCCAGCGTTCGCCAGGCTGCGGCGGGAGCATCCNCCCCGACTGTCCGTCGAGATAGTCGCCGCCACTCGCCGCGCCTCGCAGACCCGCAGCGGACTTGATCTTGAGGTGGTGGTCGGTGAACCTCAGGTGCATCGCGCTGAGGCGTTCCGGTTGGGTGAATACATGCTGGGCCTCTACGCCTCCCGGGAGTACCTGTCCGAATGGGGCACCCCGCGCAGTGTCGTCGAGGCAGCTGAGCACCAGTTGGTCTACTTCATTGATTCGATGCTGCAGGTGGACAGTCTCGACACCCCTCGGCGGTTACTGCCGACCATGAAGGATTCGCTCAGTTCCACCAATGTCTTTGTCCATGTGGAGGCTACCCGGGCTGGCGCCGGGATTGGGCTCCTGCCCTGTTTCATGGCAGACCGGCATGATGATCTGGTCCGTCTTCTTCCTGCCGAGATCGCCGAGCGGCTCGGCTACTGGCTGGTCGCCAGACCGGATTCACTGCGGCAGCCAGCCGTAGCTGTGGTTGTTGCGGCCCTCCGCGATGCTACTGCAGCCTACGAAGATCACCTGCTGGGCAGATCCGCGATCCGGTTCTGACTACCTTCGCCCGGCTGCAGGGTCACTGATCGTGGAGGACCTGCGCGCCGTTGCTGAACTTCCGCACCCGGGCGTCGTCCCACACCTGAGCTGGTACTCCCCCACCCAGCAGCACGCGAGCCAGCCCCGGATCCTGATCCAGTGGTGTCTCGCTGCCGGCGATGATGACGTTGCCATACCGTCGTCCCTTCAGCATGGCTGGGTCAGCGATCACTGCTGTGTAAGTAAATGCCTCACCGATGGTGGCCGCCTCCCGGCGGGCGCCGGCGAGGTCCGGTGAGTCACCGCAGTTGACCAGATAGAGGCCGTTTTCACTGAGCACCCTCTTGGCGTGCTGGGTGAACTCAAGGGTGGTCAACGGCCGTGGGGTTTTGCTGCCCGCAAAAACATCGCGGATGATCAGATCGCGGCTTCCGGCGGTGAGGGATTCCGTTACCTCGCGGGCTTCGCCCACCCTGATGCGCACCAGCGGGGCACGCGGGAGGTCAAACCAGTCCCGCACCAACCCGGCAAGTCTGCCATCGAGTTCCACCACCACCTGACGAGCCTCCGGTACCGATGCGGCGAAGTACCGCGCCAGCGAACAGGCTCCGCCGCCGAGGTGGAGCGCCCGCAGGGGCCCGCCGTCGCGTCGCTGGGATTCGACCAGTGCCGCGATCCACCTCATGTATTCGAAGTCCAGGCGCAACGGGTCGCTGAGATCGATGTGCGAACTGGGTACTCCGTTGACCTTGAGGATCCAGCCGTTGGGGTTGAACGGGTCGGGTTCCACTTCGCAGGTGCCGGTGTCAATGTCGTAGGTTCCGGCAACCGGTCCTGAGTCGCCCTGATCGGGCTGGGCTTTCGGGTCGCCGGGCCGGGCCGGTCTCTGCCGTCCCATTACTGCCGCCCCACCTTAGGAGTGGTCAGCCCGTCGGCGATCATGCCGGCATCCCGGGTTGAGCGGGCGAGCACCACTCCGAGGAGTTCGTCGTCGTCGGGAAGGGCGCGCCGAACCAGGAATATGGGCATAGGTGCCATGCTAGCCGCCCGGATGGCCACCATTACTGGCGGTGCATCCGGAACATCGGCCGGTGGTGCCAGGTGGGCCCGCAGAGAGTGTCCGTGCCGTCCGGTTCGAAGCCGTTCCGCCGATAGAAGCGTTCGGCCCGCGGGTTCCCGTTGAGAATCCACAGGTAGGCGGCCCGGTTTTCGATGGCGGTATCCAAAAGCCGCTGGCCCAACCCGGTGCCGTGGGACGCGGCGAGGGTGTAAATGTGGTGCAATTCGAAGTCGGGACGATCCTCATCCCGGCCCGGCCCCGACGTTGCGATGCCCACGGCCGTCCCAGCCTCATCGAACGCCACCCAACTGGAGGCACCGGCCTCGAGCGCAGCCCGCCGCTTGGCGATCAGGGCAGGCAGTTCGGCGTCGTAGTACGCGTGAAACTGGGGTGGCATGATCTGCGCATAGGTCTCGTGCAGGCCCTGCAGGTGGGTGCGGGAGTAGGTTTCTGCGTCGTCGGGCGACGCCCGGCGGATGGAAAAAATCACCCGCCCAGTTTATGCCGCGGCGGCAACGACCACGGCCACCGCAAACCCGTCCCAGTCCTTGGACCCGACGGTCTGGATAGCGGTTGCCTCCAGTTGGGGGTGGCTGCCCAGCAGTTCCAGCGCTTCCCGGGTGCCCCGCACCGCGTCATCACCGTTCGTCTCAAGGACGGTTCCACCGCGCACCACGTTGTCGAGGACGATCACGCTGCCTGGCCGGGACAACCTGATCGCCCAGTCCAGGTAACGCGGGTTGTTCGCTTTGTCGGCATCAATGAAGAACAGGTCGTAGGGTCCGGTCAGAGTGGGAAGGGTGTCGAGCGCTGCACCCACGTGGATGGTGACCTTATGGCCCTCACCTGCCTGATCCAGGTTCTGGCGGGCCACCTCGGCGTGGGCCTGCTCGTACTCGCAGGTATCAACCAGACCGTCGTCGGGCACGCCCCGGGCCAGCCAGATGGTGCTGAATCCGCCGAGGGTGCCAATTTCGAGGATCCGCCGTGCGCCCTGAATCCGTGCCAGCAGCATCAGGAATTTCCCCTGCGTGGGGGTGACTTCGATGGCGGGCATCCCCGCAGCGGCAGTCGCGTCAACTGCCCCGGTCAGCGCCTCATCCGGTTGGACCACCGTGTCCACCAGATAACGTTCGACAGCGGCCCACCCAGTCATGAATGGCCCTGGTACTCGTCCATCTCGTCAATGGCCTGCTCGAGGCGTTCCACTTTTCCGGTCAGCTCACACGAATAGCCTGGGCGGATGTCCGCCTTCAATACCAGTGAGACGCGGCTGCCGTACTTGCCGACTGCTGCGGTGGCCCGCTTGATCACGTCCATCACCTCATCCCACTCACCCTCGATCGTGGTGAACATGGAATCCGTCTGGTTGGGCAGGCCCGAGTCGCGGACAATCCTGACGGCTTCGGCCACTGCGTCGTGGACCGAACCATCCGCGTTCTCCGCCGTGGTGGCACCGGTTCCGGCTGGGGCAACTGAGAAGGCTACAAGCATGGTCCAAGTCTGGCATATCGGCACCCCAGCGGAAGGGGTTGCAGCAAGATTGGTGCTGAGCCAGCGAGATAAAATCTCCGGATGTGCCCGCCGTCATGGCTAGGTCGTCCACCGTTTGGCAGGATGGGGCAATGACTCGCGGAATATATGTCAGTGCCATGACTGAAGGCTCAGGTAAGTCCCTCATCTCTCTGGGGTTGGCGGACATGCTCCACCGGCATTCGGACCGGGTCGGGTTCTTCAGGCCCATCGTTGAAGGCGATGACGTGGAAGCGGACCCGATGGTCAACCTGATGCAGCGCTCATTCGATCTTCCGCCGGCACGCGCCCGCGGCGGTCTCACCCGCACCGAGGCGCGGGCCCTCCTGGTCAAAGGCCAGCGGGAAGAAATCGACACCCGGTGCGTCGCTATTTACAGCGAGATCGCGCGGGACTGCGACGTCATCATCGTCGAAGGCACCGACCTCAGCGGGCACGACGCCCCGCTCGAGTTCGACCTGAACGCTCGGCTCGCCAACAATCTCGGCGCCATGGTGCTGGCGGTTGTGAACGCCAAGGAGATGTCCGTGTCCGAAGCGGCCGACGCCGTCGACGTCGCCCGCCGCGAACTGGACGCCGCGCAGGTTTCGCTGCTGGCCATGATGGTCAACCGGGCGGCGGACGACGCCGTCGCTGAGATCAGCTCGCAGGTCCGCCCCGGGCGGTCCGGGCGTCCCGTGTATGTCATTCCGGAACTTGCGGAGATTTCCCGGCCCACCGTCGGCGAGGTAGCCCGCGCGCTCGGGGCCCGGCAGATTGCGGGTAGCCCCACCCTTGAACGGGACGTCGCGTCGATCAAGGTCGCCGCTATGAACGTCGGAAACTTTCTTCATAAGCTCACCGACGGGGCCCTGGTGATCGTCCCCGGAGATCGGGCCGACGTCATGGTGGCAACCCTTGCGTCCTCCTTCTCACCGGAATTCCCCGTGCCCTCCGGTCTGATCCTCACCGGTGGTCTCGCCCCTGATTCCACGATCCTTTCCCTGCTGGCGCAAGCGCCCTTCCCCGTTTTTACACTCGACGATGACACCTACACCGCAGCACGGCGGGTCAGTGAGGTGCGCGGGGAAATTGCGACCGGGTTGAAGCGCAAGGCGGCGGCGGCCCTCGGCGCCTGGGCCCGCCAGGTCGATGAGAAGGAGCTTCTTGAGCGGCTTGAACTCCCCCGGGCGCTCACCATGACGCCGCTGCGGTTCCTACACGACCTGATCGAGCGGGCACGGTCCCAGCGTCGCCACATCGTTCTCCCCGAGGGGGAGGACCTGAGGATCCTTCGGGCCGCCGAGATCCTGCACCGCCGGGACGTCTGCGATCTGACCATTCTCGGGCCAGAGACGAAGATCCGCGAGCTCGCGGCGGGGCAGGGCATCGACCTGTCCGGGCTCACCCTCGTTGATCCGGCCACGTCCGATTTGCGCGAAGAGTTCGCCGCCGAGTACGTGCGGCTACGGTCCCACAAGGGCGTGTCCATCGAAAATGCCCGGGAACGTATGCTCGAAGGCGCATACTTCGGAACCATGATGGTGCAGCTCGGGAAAGTGGATGGCATGGTCTCTGGGGCGGCGCACACCACCGCCAACACCATTCGGCCGGCGCTGGAGTTCGTGAAGACCAAGGAGGGTGTAAAGATCGTGTCCTCGGTCTTCTTGATGCTACTGAGCGACCGCGTACTGGTCTACGGCGACTGCGCCGTCAACCCCAATCCCAACGACGAGCAGCTCGCCGATATTGCGGTGGCCTCGGCGGAGACCGCTGAGCAGTTCGGCGTGGATCCACGGGTGGCCATGCTTTCCTACTCGACCGGCGAATCAGGTTCAGGCGGCGCAGTGGACGAAGTACGCCGAGCCACTGAGCTGGTGCGGGAATTGCGGCCAGAGCTTCCGGTGGAGGGCCCGATCCAGTACGACGCCGCCGTCGACGCCTCGGTCGCGAAGTCGAAGCTTCCCGGATCATCGGTCGCCGGTCAGGCTACCGTCTTCATCTTCCCCGACCTCAACACGGGCAACAACACGTACAAGGCAGTCCAGCAGTCGGCGGGCGCCGTGGCTGTGGGGCCGGTGCTGCAGGGCCTCCGGAAGCCGGTCAATGACCTTTCCCGCGGCTGCACCGTTGAAGATATCGTCAACACTGTGGCAATCACCGCCGTCCAGGCGCAGGACACCGGAGAGTGATTGGCAAAGGCGATCGACTGGTTCGGCTTACCGGACGCTGATCTCAGGAGGGAATGTCGCCAACGGTGCTGTATTTGCGCCGCCAGTCGCGGCCTTCCTCCCCGCCGTAGAGGGTCCAGTATTCGCGGCCTGAAGTGATAACGCCGTCGGCGACGGTCCAAATCGAGACAACACGGAAGATGCCAACGTCCTCCTGAGGCACCTGTACCTCGGACACGACGACGTCGCCAGCGTCGTAAACATTTAACACGTCAATGCTCCAGCCGTTCGGATGCTCTGAATTCACCGCAACTAGGTTGTCCTTGCCACGGATGATTTCGCGCGTGACGGGCCAGAAGACCTCCACGTTGTCGGCAAGTGTTCGTCCAACAGCGTTCCAGTCCCGGCTCCACACCGCCGACCAATACCGCCGGACCACCTCGGTAGCTTCCATACGCCGATGCTACTCGACTTGCCATCCACCTACATCGGAAATGGGTTGTTGCTGGTGCGCCAGTCGCCTGCTGAAGGACGCCACCGCACGACGTCAGCAGCCTCCAGTAGAGTTTCAGGCAGGAGGCACCATGATCATTCTTGTCATCAACTCGGGCTCATCATCGCTGAAGTATCAGGTACGCGACACCGGATCCGGCGAACGGTTAGCCGAAGGCACCGTGGAGCGGATCGGCGATCCCACCCACGGCGGTCCAGCCGACCACCAGGAGGCACTTGACCGGGTGACGGCCGATGTTGAAGTAGCGCTGCAGGGACAGGGCATTGACGCCGTCGGCCACCGGGTGGTGCACGGCGGCGAACGGTTCAGCGAACCGGTCCTGGTGGACAACGAGATCACGAGATCCATTGAACGCCTCAGCCCCTTGGCGCCCCTCCACAATCCGGCAAACGTTCAGGGCATCCGGGCGATAACCGCCAAATGGCCCAACATGCCGCAGGTCGCGGTTTTTGATACGGCCTTCCACCGCACCCTGCCCGAACCAGCCTGGCGGTATGCAGTCCCCGACGAGCTGTACACCAGGTTCGGGATCCGCCGCTATGGTTTCCACGGCACCTCAATTGGCTATGTCGCCCACCACGCAGCCGCCCTGCTGGGGTTGGCGCCCTCCGAGTTCACCGGAATCATTGCCCACCTGGGCAATGGTGCTTCCATCACCGCAGTCAGGTCGGGAGCCAGCATCGACACCTCCATGGGGTTCACACCGTTGGAGGGCCTGGTGATGGGGACCCGCTCCGGCGACATCGACCCATCGATCCTGCTGTTCCTGAGCAGGGAAGGCTACTCGGCCGATGATCTCGACCAGCTCCTCAACCGCGAATCCGGCCTGAAAGGGTTGACCGGGCAGAACGACATGCGTTCAGTCGTGGAGTCAGCGGCTGCCGGGGAGGTCAGGGCCGAGCTAGCCCTTGACCTCGCGTCTTACCGCCTCGCCAAGTACATCGGCGGATATCATGTGGCCGTCGGCGGCGCCCAGGCGCTGGTGTTCACCGCCGGCATCGGCGAGAACTCCTGGCAGTTCCGCGAGCGCGTGGTCAACAGATTGGGCGCGCTCAACGTCCACCTCGACGACGCCGAGAACCGTAAGAAGAGCTCGGCCCTCCGCCAGATCAGCACGGAGGAGTCTGCGTTCCCCGTGCTCGTTGTGCCCACCGACGAAGAGGCAGCAATCGCGGAGGCGACCGCCGCCGTCGTCGTCGGACGCTGACCTCGTCGCCGGTTCAGGGCATCCCAGCAAGCCGCGCCAACGCCGCCGCCACTGCACCGGCAACAACAACCACGAGGAATGGCGCGCGCAACAGCAGCGCAACCGCGGCAGCGGCCAAGGCCACAATCCTGGCATCGAGGGCCAGTTGCTGCCCCGAGGCGAACGTGTTGACGGCCGTGAGCGATGCGAGGAGCCCAATGGTCAGGGTGCCGGCAACCCGGGACATCCGCGGGTTATCCATCCACCGGGCCGGAACCAGATAGCCAGCGAGTTTGGTGAGAAACGCAAGCGCGCAGGCCAGCAGTATCCAGAACCACAGGTTCATCGGTGCTCTCTCTCCTCCGCGTAGGGGTCAATGTCGGGTTCCATACCTTCATCCGGGCGTCCATGACCAAACCAGCCGATTGCGCCGGCCACCGCGGCGGCAATCAGGATGGGCAGCCCGGGGGCAACCACGGGGACGACCGCTACCGTGACCAGCGCGCAGACCACAGCGATGGCGGCCGGCTCCCTGGTTCGGAGCCGCGGCCAGAGCAGGCCCAGGAATGCGGCGACTGCTGCACCATCGAGGCCCCAGCGCGCCGGGTCGCCCAGCGCGCCGCCGAGCAGCGCACCGGCGACGGTGAACATGTTCCACAACACGAACACACCGATTCCCGCGCTCCAGAACCCCCGTCGTCGTTCGTCCGGATCGGTCTGCCCGCTCGCGGTAGCTGCCGACTCGTCGACGGTGACCTGCGCGGCCACGAACCGTCGCCAGCCGGTGGGCCGCACCAGCGCGTTCATTTGCATGCCATACACCGCATTACGGATTCCCAGCAGCGAGGCGGCAGTCATCGCCGCGGCCCCGGTGCCGCCGCCTCCCACCACCCCGATGAAGGCAAATTGCGAGCCGCCGCTGAACAGCAGCAGGCTCAAGGCCATGGTCTGCCAGATGTCGAAGCCCGAGGTGACTGACAGCGCACCAAAAGAAAGCCCGTACAGCCCCGTGGCGACCGAGATTGAGAGACCAACCCGAACGGCGGGCGACTGCAGATATTTCACCAAGTCAGCGTAGGGCTCCGGCGGGCAATCGGCCACTTGGCTTTCAATCCGGGTCAATCAGAGCAATACTAAAGATAGTCAGCTTACTTACTACCAACTGGAGTGTGCATCATGAAGGCAGTAACATGGCAAGGCCGTCGCACCGTCAGCGTTGAACAAGTCCCGGATCCCGTCATCCAGGAACCCACCGACGCGATCGTCCGCATCACCTCCTCGGCAATCTGCGGGTCCGACCTGCACTTGTACGAAGTGTTGACCCCCTACATGCACAAGATCGATGTGTTGGGTCACGAGCCAATGGGGATAGTCCAGGAGGTTGGTAGCGCCGTTACCAACCTGCGCCCTGGAGACCGCGTCGTGATCCCGTTCAACATTTCCTGTGGTCACTGCTGGATGTGTGTCCGCGGGCTGCAGTCGCAGTGTGAAACCACTCAGGTCCGCGAACAGGGTTCCGGGGCCAGCCTGCTCGGCTTCTCCGAACTCTACGGTTCGGTGCCCGGTGGCCAGGCGGAATTCCTGCGCGTCCCCCACGCCGACTACGGGTCGGTCAAGGTCGGCCACGAACTACCTGACGAGCGGTACCTGTACCTCTCTGACATCCTCCCCACTGCATGGCAGGGCGTGAAGTACGCTGACGTGCCCGACGGCGGCACCCTCGCCGTCTTCGGTCTCGGGCCGGTGGGGCAGTTCGCCGCACGGATCGGACGCCATTTCGGACAGCGGGTCATCGCCGTCGAGCCTGTCGCGGAACGACGTGCGATGGCTGAACGCCACGGCATTGAGACCCTCGACTTCACGAAAGATATCGGCGACGAGCTGCGGGAAATGACCGACGGGCGCGGCCCGGACGCGGTAGTGGACGCCGTCGGCATGGAATCCCACGACTCCCCACTGGGCGCCTTTGCCCAGAACGCGGTCAACATGCTCCCGGAAGCCCTCGCCAAGAAGGCAATGGAAACCGCCGGGGTCGACCGTCTCACGGTCCTGCACGCTGCGATTGACTCGGTGCGCCGCGGCGGAACCATCTCCCTCAGCGGCGTCTACGGCGGAACAGCAAGCCCCATGCCCCTGCTGAACATGTTCGACAAGCAGATCCAGACCCGCATGGGGCAATGCAACGTGCGCAACTGGACCGACGAACTGCTGCCCATCGTCGAGGACCCCTCCGATCCGCTGGGTGTGATGGATCTGATGACCCACACCATCGGCATCGACGAGGCGCCAGCCGCCTACGAGAAGTTCCAGAAGAAGCAGGACGGCTGCATCAAGGTGATCATCCGCCCCTAGTTAGAGGCCGTCTGGCGCAGAAAAGTGCCGGCCCCGCAGAGCCGCTGTTACGCAACAGCGAACCTGCGGGGCCGGCACTTTTTCGTGGAGATTTCGGCGATGGACGCCCTAGAGCGAGCCGCTGTGCACCCCATGAATGGCATCGGCGGCACGCACCAAGGCCAGGTGCGAGAAGGCCTGCGGGTAATTGCCAGCCATCCGTAAACTGTCGGTGTCGTATTCCTCGGCGAGCAGGCCCAGGCCGTTGGCATAGCCCACCAACTGGTTCATCAGCCGCTTGGCATCGTCAATCCTGCCGGACCTGGCGTACTGTTCCACCAGCCAGAAGGAGCAGGCGAGGAAGGGGTGTTCGCCCGGTTCCAGTCCGTCCATACCGGCTTCGGTGCGGTACCTCAGCAGCAGCCCTTGTTCGTTGGCCAGCTCTTTCTCCAATCGGGCCACGGTACCGAGCATCCGGGGATCGTCGTAGTCCAGGAAGCCAACCTGCGGGAGTTGCAGCAGGGAAGCGTCAACCTCGGGGCTGCCGTAGGTCTGAGTGAAGGAGTTGATAGTGGTGTCGAAACCCTTTTCCAGGATGTTTTCGCGAAGCCGGTCACGAAGTTCCGCCCAGCGTTCTGCGTGGCCTTCAAGCCCATGCTCACGGACGGCTCGCACTCCGCGATCGAAGGCGGCCCACATCATCACCCGGGAATGGGTGAAGTACTTCAGCTCACCGCGCATCTCCCAGATGCCGTGATCGGGATCGTCGAAATGGTTCTCGGCGAAGCTCAGCAGGGCGCGCTGCAGGGGCCAGGAAAAGCTGTCCTCCAGCACTCCCCTGTTACGGAGCTTCTCCAGCACCACCATGACCTCGCCGACGACGTCTGCCTGGTACTGGTCGACGGCCCCATTGCCAACCCGGACCGGGGTGGACGCTTCGTAGCCGGGCAGGTGATGGAGGATCTTCTCCGGCAGCTCGCGCTCCCCACCAACGCCGTACATGATCTGCAGGTCCTCCGGGTCGCCGGCGACGGCACGCAGCAGCCAGTTGCGCCATTCCAGCGCCTCCTCCTGGTACCCGTGGGTCATCATCGCCTCAAGAGTGAGCGCCGCGTCGCGCAGCCAGCAGAAGCGGTAGTCCCAGTTCCGGGCGCCGCCGAAGTGCTCGGGCAGCGAGGTGGTGGGGGCGGCCACAATCCCGCCGGTGTCCTCGTGTGTCAGTGCTCGCAGGACGAGCAGCGAGCGTTTGACGATGGGATCGTACTCCCCCTGCTGCTCAAAGCTGGCGGCCCAACCGGCCCAGTAATCAATCGTTTCCCGGAGAGCGATATCGACGTTGATGGGCTCGGGCATGGGCCGGTAGGAGGGATACCAGACAAGTTCGAGGTCGACGGTTTCTCCTGCGGCAACAGTGAACTCGCCTTCGTGTCGGCGGTGGGAGGCGTGCGGCAGGTGCTCACCGCGCAGCGCCAGGGCGTCGGGGCCCGCAATCGCCGAGATGGCCTCGCCGCTTTCATCAGTTTGCCTGCTGACCCAGGGGAGGATCTTGCCGTAGCCGAAGCGGACCACCAGTTCCTGGCGCATCGGCACAGTGCCGCTCAGCCCTTGAATCCTCCGCACCAAGGACGCGCGGCGGTCGCCGACCGGCATGAAGTCGGTGACCTGGACGTCCCCGGCGTCGGTGTGCCAGCGGGTCGCCATCACAAAGGTGGAGTCAATGTAGCGCCACTCCACGACCTCGGCGGAGCCCGCACCGGGGGCGGGAGCGATCGCCCATCGACCGTGGTCCTGCTCGCCCAGCAGCGCGGAGAACAAAGAATCAGAATCAAACCGGGGGAAGCACAGCCAATCCACGCTCCCGGTCTTGGAAATCAGCGCGCCAGTGTGCATGTCGGAAACGAGTGAGTAGTCTTCGATCGGAGATTGCATGATTCAACTCAATCACATTCGCCTCCGGACTCCCCTGATCCTGGCGGCCACCATCGCGGCTCGCGTCATGGCTGCGGGCGCGTGCCATCCAGTTGTGCACGGACCGCCGCGGGACGGTTGGTGGTGATTTCCTGGATGCCCAATTCACGCATGAGTTCGACGTCGTCGGCGTCGTCGACCGTCCACACACGTAGCCGGATCCCCTCGGCCAGCCAGCGGCGCACTCTGGCTGGATGCGTCCTCACGTAGTCAATCCCGGGGCCCGCCATGCCCGCCGAGTGCGAATCAATGTTCCGCTCTCCGTCGTTGAGCGCCCGGCGGAGCAGCCCGATAACCGCGGCCGCGGTCAGCGCACCCAGATGCAGCTCAGCCCGCAATTCGATGGGCCGCACGTCGGAGACCAGCTGGCAGACGATATGCGATGGCACCTTCTCGAGCAGGTGCCTCACGGAGTCGGGGTTGAAGCTCATGAAGCTGATACTCACGTTGGCGAGAGTTGAACTAACCGGATCCCACCCCTGTTGCATCAAAAAGGTGATCAGCTTCTCTTCGAGTTTGAGCCCAAAGGGGCTGGGGTGCTTGAGTTCGATGGCAAGGGAGACGTCCCGGTCCGCCGCCAACAGCAGGTCCAACAGGTCCCCCAGCGAGAGGAACTGGTCGGCGATCCCCCCATATTGAGGGGGGATGGTGGCACCCTTCCACGACGCAAAATCGAGATCCCGCAGTTCCCGCAGCGTATGGTCCGCAACGTCACCGGTTCCGCTTGAGGTCCTGTCGAGGGTGGAATCATGAATACATACCAGCTGCTGATCACGCGTCATGTGGATATCGCATTCGACGCCGTCGGTTCCCTCAGCGAGCGCCTGGAGGTAAGCGGCGCGGGTATGTTCGGCGAACTGGTGGCTGGCGCCGCGGTGGGCGAAAATTGTGTACACCACGCCCCATCCCGTCGGCAACCAGCATCTACCTGATACCGTACGCGAAATTGGCCAGCCCGGCGTGACTTACCCGGCCATACGCTGCTTTACTGGCTCAGACGGATGCACCCGCCTGGGGCACCGTAACCCCCGGAGGATCCTTGAGCTCTCACCTAGCCGGCACTGACGCAGAACGGGCCGCCGGGCTGCGGCGCATGAAAGTGGTTGCCACCGGGCTGCTCGGTGTCATGGCGCTGATCTTCATTGTCGCGTTTGCACTGCAGGACCAGTATCCCTGGTTGCAGTATGTACGCGCCGCTGCTGAAGGCGGCATGGTCGGCGCCCTGGCGGACTGGTTCGCTGTGACCGCACTCTTCAAACATCCAATGGGCGTCAAAATCCCCCACACAGCCATCATCCCTCGCAAGAAGGACCAGATTGGGGCGTCACTGGGCCAATTTGTCGAGGATAACTTCCTCTCCGAGACGGTGGTGCAACAAAAATTGGCATCGGTGGGAATCGCGCAGAAGGCAGGTGCGTGGCTGGCCACTCCCGGAGGCGCGGATCGGGTAGCCGTTGAGGGAGCAGCCTTGATTCGGGGCGCGTTCACCGTGCTCGACGACGATGCGGTGCAATCCGTGATCGAGTCGATGGTCCGGAAACACCTGCTCACGCCACCCTGGGGGCCGCCGGCAGGGAAAATTGCCGAGCGGATCTTCGAGGACGGCCATCACCATCAGCTGGTGGACCTCCTGGTGGACCGTGCCGCCGACTGGGTGGACACCAACTATGACCTCGTCTCAGGCCTGGTTTCGCAGCGATCCCCCACCTGGGTGCCCCAGTTCGTGGACGGCCTCGTGGGGGACAAGGTGTACGTGGAGCTGACCAAGTTTATGCGTGCTGTTCAGACCAACCCCAACCATGATGTGCGGCTGGCCCTGGATAAATATCTCAAGGACCTGGCTCAGGACCTGCAGCACGACCCGGTGGTAATCGCCAAGGCCGAAGGCATCAAGGCGCAGGTGTTGGGCGACCCCCAGGTGCGCGATCTGGCGGCTCGCACCTGGACCACCATCAAAAAGGCCCTGATGGAAGCTGTCGACGACTCCGATAGCGAGCTGACCCGCAATTTCAAGACAGCGGTCCGGGACTTCGGTCGCCGGTTGTCCACGGACGCGGAGCTGGCTGGAAAGGTTGACCGGTGGATTGCCGATGGGGCGGGCTATCTGGTGCGCACCTACCGCAGCGACATTGCGGCAATCATCACCGAGACCGTTGGCCGCTGGGACGCGGTCGAGACCTCACAGAAGATCGAACTGCAGATTGGAAAGGACCTGCAGTTCATCAGGATCAACGGCACCGTGGTCGGTTCCCTGGCGGGCCTGCTGATCTTCAGCGTCGCCCACGCCGTCTTCGGGTAACCCGGCACGGGTCAGCACACGGAGCGGCTACCCCTGGTCAGCTATCCAGGTCCTTCAGGAGCTCGCCTGGGACCACACTGGGTGCGGGGCCGAAAGCCTGAGCGGTTGCGGTAATCACCGCCCGTCCCATCATGTGGTTACCGGCTCCACCGACGACAGCCCCAATACCGAAGGGGAGAGCCCTACCCAGCAGAGCGCCGCCCTGCTTGGCCAGCATTTTACGTACGAAGCGTCTCCGGATGCTGTGGCCGATGGTACGCGCAATCGGTGAGGACACGCTTCCTCCCAGGACCGTCCCCCAGTGCTCTGACGCTCCACTGCCCGAGCCGCGGAGCACCGACTGAATCAGCGCGAGGCCCTCCTCGCCCATGAGGATGGCCATCACGAGGGTCCGCGCCCGCTCCGGATCTCCAGTCTGGACGCCGTGAAGTTCGGCAATGGATTGGGCGTACAACGCCGTGGCTTCAAGAAAGCCGACGGTTGCCGCAGCTGAAAGACCCAAAGATGCAATTGTGCCGACGGCGGGCACCACTGCGGTTGCTCCCACCGCTGCGCCGGTGACGGTGATGACTGCCAGATAATGGCGTTCAAGGTCAGCGCTTATCTCAGCTGCAGTGGCCTGCGGATTCTTTGCATACATCCGGCGCAGATTTGCCAACACGAGAGGCCGTTGCACCTCGATGGCTCGCTCAATGGTGCGCTGGATGCCCGGTTTCGGTTTTCCCTCCTTGTCGAAGAGCGCCCCATTGGCCATCCTGGATGCCGGATTGAGATTAGGCAGTTTCATGGCTGGTTTCCTTCACTTGAAAGCGGTTAACGCGGAACATAAGGCCCGAAATACATTGCGACAAAAAACGCCGCCGGGTTTCCCCGACGGCGCTTTGTTGTGCAGCGTCTAAATTACGCGCGTGACTTGCGGCCGGTGATGGCGCCGTAAACAACCAGCACGATCAGCGCACCGCCGATAGCGAGAAGCCATGACTCAAGCGAGAAGAATTCGTTCATGTCAGCACCGAACAGCGCGCTGCCGATGAAGCCGCCGAGCAGGGCACCAACTACACCCAGTACGAGTGTGATGATCCATCCGCCACCCTGGCGACCGGGAAGGATGAGCTTGGCGATTGCGCCAGCGATAAGGCCTAGAAGAAGGAATGCGAAGAAACCCATGAAGTACTCCTTGTGATCGAGTCTTGTCTACGAGTGATACGTATAACAAAAGTGCTGTAATGCAGGATGTCCCTACACAAGCTTCCAACCATCCTACTTCATCAGCGTGCTTAGCTTTCAATTAAAGCGGTGCTGAGTTCATTAAACCCCCTGTGCACCATCTTTCAATAGGCCACGCCGGTGTTGATTTGATAACACTTGACTCGCCAGCTGGCACGGCGCGACGGCCGCTAATCCGCTAGTTAACGAGCATAAACCGGAACAACAGTAAGCTGATCACTACGTTAAGGCCGAAAAGCCAACTGTTCACCAGTTTCACCCCCGCTGGCCAATTCGTCGCGGGATGCCCTTTATCGAAGGAGTAGTAGACCAAATGAGAATCGGTTCTTCAATCGTACTTATTGCACTGGGTGCAATTCTTGCTTTCGCAGTCGCTGACGTCGTGGACTTCATCGACCTCACTCTGGTGGGCTACATCCTGATGGGTGTCGGAGTGCTTGGGCTCATTATTTCACTCGTAATGAACGCACCCCGCAGTCAGCGTCGGGTCACTGAATCCCGTTCAGTCCAGGACCCCAACACAGGCGAGACAGTCACCCGAAACGAAACACGCGACGGCGGCATCTAACAGTACCCGCCGAGAGAAGCGCCACCGGCCCGGCCGATGGCGCTTTTTTCTGCCAAAAAATGATTGACAAACAAAGATAAACACAGATATAGTCACTCAATCAGACATTTATTGTGATGGTAGTCACCGCCGCAAGGAGGCCGCAGTGTTCGCCGAAGAACGCCATAGCAAGATCGCCACAATCGCCCTAGCCGAAGGCCGCGTCAGCGTCGCCGAACTAGCTGAACGCTTTAACATCACCAGGGAGACAGTCCGGCGCGACCTGGCACTGCTCGAAGATGCTGGGGTGTTGCGCCGGGTCCATGGGGGCGCGGTCACAGGTGGCTACAGCAGCACCAGTGAATTGAGCCTAAACAGCCGCGCAGGCCAACATCAGAACGAAAAGGCACGCATCGCCAAGGCCGCCCTCGCCATGATTCCCGACGCCGGATCAATAGTCCTCGATGCTGGCACCACTACCGGTCACCTCGCCGAACTGTTGGCACACGAGGCCAGAGCCGGCCTCGTGGTCATCACCCACGCCGTTCCCATCGCTCAGTCGATTGCGTCCTCCAATCTGCACCTTGAACTGGTCGGCGGGAGGGTGCGGGGCCTCACGAGCGCCGCTGTCGGGAGCCACACCATCGATCGTTTTCACGGCTACCGCCCCGATATCGCCTTCATCGGGGCGAACGGCGTTCACTCGACCTTTGGACTGAGCACACCCGACCCCGACGAAGCTGCAGTCAAAACCGCCATAGTCAGGTCGGCGCGCCGCGTCATCGCGGTGGTGGACGCGTCGAAACTGGAGCAGGAAACTCTCGTCGGCTTCGCTTCCCTGACCGACATTGACACCCTGGTTACCGACCGGACACCCCCCTCCGTCCTGGCCGCAGCTCTGGCCGACGCTGACGTAGAGGTGGTGGTCGCGTGATCATCACCCTGACGGTAAATCCCAGCCTCGATCGGACTGTTGAACTTGCCGATGAACTGATGCGCGGTGGCGTGCAGCGTGCCACCAACGCGCATCAGGAATCCGGGGGCAAAGGCGTCAACGTCTGCCGCGCCCTCAATGCCTCAGGCGTGGCGTCGACAGCTGTGCTCCCTGGAGATCCCGACGACCCGGTGCTCGCAGGCCTCCGCGCCGCTGGCGTACCGTTCCGGAACGTACCGATCGGCACCCCACTGCGCAGCAACATCACCCTCACGGAACCTGACGGCACCACCACCAAAATCAATGAGCCCGGGCCGGCCCTCGGATCGACCGAGCTTGCCCACCTGCTGGAAACGGTGGTCTCTGAATGCTCCGGCGCTGCCTGGCTGGTTCTGGCCGGTTCGCTCCCGCCGGGAGTCCCGACCACGTTCTACGCGACAGTGATCCAGGCGGTCAGGGCGCGCTACCCCGACAACCCACCACTGATCGCTGTCGATTCCTCCGGTGCGCCCCTCATCGACACCCTTGCGGCAAACGTTTTGCCGGATCTGCTGAAACCAAACGCCGAAGAGCTTGCCGAACTGAGCGGCGTGGCCGACGGCGACGCCCTTGAGGCCGACTCCACCCTCGCCGCCTCAGCTGCGGCAGCTTTGGTGGGCGCAGGAGTCGGCACTGTCCTCGCGACACTCGGAGCACGGGGCGCCCTTCTGGTGACCGCCGCTGAGGCATGGGAAGCGACTCACCCACCGGTCGCCGCGCGGTCCACCGTCGGGGCGGGTGACTCGGCCCTTGCCGGCTACCTCCTGGCACACACTGCTGGCGGAACGCCCGAGCAGAGCCTCCGCCAGGCGGTGGCCCACGGATCAGCCGCCGCTGCGCTGCCCGGTTCAACAGTTCCAGCTCTCAATCAAACGACTCCGGAGGCCGTCACCACCCGGCGGCTTCCCCTCCACAACGCACCAACCGACACACCGCTCAATGCACCACTTCCAAAGGAGGAAGATCAATGGCACAGCTGATAACCACCGACCTGGTCACACTGGATCAGGATTTGGGTTCTGACCGTCAGCAGGTGATCCGCCGACTCGCGGATCAGGTTGCTGCCACCGGCAGGGCAACCGGCGCTGACGGACTTTACGCCGATGCACTGGCCCGGGAAGAGAAGACCGCCACGGGTATACCGGGCGGCATCGCTATCCCCCACTGCCGGTCAACCTCGGTCACCGAGCCCACCCTCGCAATGGCCAGGCTTAACCCCGCCGTAGACTTCGGCGCCAAGGACGGCCCCGCCGATCTCGTGTTCTTCATCGCGGCCCCCGACGGCGCTGACCAGGAACACCTGCAGCTGCTCTCCAAACTGGCGCGATCGCTGATCAAAAAAGATTTCACTGCGGCCCTTCGCGCCGCGGCAACGCCCCAGGACATCGTTGACCTTGTTCAGGGTGCCCTCGACGCCGGTCCTCGCAAGAGCGCCCAGCCCGCCGACGCACTGTCCACAGCGGCATCAGGAAGCACTCCCGGAGAATCAACCGCGGCGCCCACCGGCACCCCACCATCGGCACCTCGCCGGCTCGTCGCCGTAACCGCGTGCCCCACCGGCATTGCCCACACCTATATGGCCGCCGATTCCCTGGTCGCCGCAGCCAAGGAGCGCGGGGTCGATCTTCAGGTCGAAACCCAGGGTTCCTCTGGCGCCACACCCCTCCCGCCGGAGGTGATCGCGGCTGCCGATGCGGTGATCTTCGCTGTCGACGTCGACGTGCGGGACAGGAACCGTTTCGCCGGGAAGCCAGTTATCACCTCACCGGTCAAGCGCGGCATCGACGAACCCGGTGTCATGGTCGACGAGGCGCTCGCTGCCGCTGACAACCCCAACGCACGACGCGTGCAGGGGTCAACCGACTCCGAGTCACAGCAGACCGACGACGGCGGCGGCGGCGAGGGTGTGGGGCGTCAACTCAAGCGGGCACTCCTCACCGGCGTCAGCTACATGATCCCCTTTGTTGCAGGTGGCGGTCTCCTGATTGCACTTGGCTTCCTCCTCGCCGGCTACGAAATCGCGCTGTCGAATGATGAGGGCGTGGGTAACGGCGACGCGATGCTCGCCCAGTACACCCTGCTCAACCTGCCACCAGAGGGCCTTGCGGTCTTCCTCGGCGCGGTTTTCTTCAAGATCGGAGCCCTGTCGATGGGCTTCCTGATCCCGGCCCTCGCTGGTTACATTGCCTACGCACTGGCGGACCGGCCAGGTATCGCACCGGGCTTTGTCGCTGGCGCAGTGGCAGGCTTTATGGGCGCCGGGTTCCTGGGCGGCATCGTCGGCGGTCTGCTGGCGGGCTACGTCGCCATGATGATCGGACGGATCAAGGTGCCACGCTGGCTCCGAAGCCTGATGCCGGTGGTCATCATTCCACTACTCGCCTCTATCGCGGCTTCAGGTTTGATGATCCTGGTTCTCGGCGGACCAATCGCCTCGCTGACCAACGCTTTGAACGACTGGCTTTCCGGCATGACCGGCGCGGCAGCGGTCCTCCTTGGGGTAATCCTGGGACTCATGATGGCCATCGACCTGGGCGGACCAATCAACAAGGTCGCCTACTCATTCGCCGTCGCCGGTCTCGGAGCGGGAGCCGTCGCCAACCAGGCGCCGTGGCAGATCATGGCCGCTGTAATGGCAGCCGGCATGGTCCCACCCCTGGCCATGGCACTCGCCACCGTCCTGGACCGCCGCCGCTTCTCAGTGGCCGAGCGGGAGAACGGCAAGGCAGCCTGGTTGTTGGGTGCGGCCTTCATCTCCGAAGGTGCGATTCCGTTCGCAGCGGTCGACCCATTGCGTGTCATTCCCGCCAGCATGCTCGGCTCGGCGGTGACCGGAGCCATCGTAATGGGCTCCGGTGTCACCTCTCAGGCACCTCACGGCGGCATCTTCGTCTTCTTTGCCATCGGGAATGTCGCTATGTTTGTGTTGGCTATCATTGCGGGCACCATCATTTCGGCTCTCACTGTGGTGGCTCTGAAGCGCTTCGCCACGCGGAAGACCGAAGACACCCCCGTCATCGAGACGGTCGCCGCCTAACCGAAACCCGGGAGGGTACTTCAATGACGAAACTAACCGGAGTCGGGGTTAGCCCTGGCCGAGTGATCGGGCCTGTCCTACAGATGCCTGCCAGTGCAAGGGAACCACACGCAGACGAGCGGTGGGGTTCGGACACGAGCGCCGAGGCGGAGACCACACGGCTGAAGACGGCCTCCAAGGCCGTCCAGGCCGAGTTGAAGCGGCGCGCCGATGCCGCGACGAAGGACGCAAGTGCAGTGCTGGAGGCGACAGCAATGATGGCCGCCGATCCGATGCTCCTGAAATCGGCGGCCAAACTCATCGCTGCCGGCACCTCAGCCGAACGTGCCGTCTGGGAAGCCGGTTCGGCTGTTGCCGAGATGCTGCTCAGTCTCGGCGGCTACATGGCCGAACGGACCCAGGACGTTCACGACGTGCGGGCGAGGCTGGTGGCCGAACTCCGCGGGCTTCCGGCACCGGGCGTTCCGACCTCCGAGCAACCCTTCATCCTCGCGGCAGAGGACCTTGCTCCGGCGGACACGGCAACCCTCGACTCCAGCCAGGTGCTGGCTCTGATCACCAGCAGCGGCGGCCCTCAGTCCCACACCGCGATCCTTGCCCGCGCGCTGGGCCTCCCGGCAGTGGTGGCCGCAACCGGCGCCGACACCATCGAGGCAGGGACAAGTGTGTACGTCGACGGGGCGGCTGGCACCATCATCACCGACCCCGGCGACGACGAGCGCGCCGCGGCGGACCGCTGGGTCGAACAGGCCGCCGCACTCGGGACGTTCAATGGGACGGGTGCCACCGCCGACGGACACCTGGTGCCGCTACTGGCGAACGTTGGATCCGGCAAGGATGCTCGCGCTGCAGCAGCTGCTGGGGCCGAAGGTGTAGGCCTGCTCCGTACCGAGTTCTGCTTCCTGGATCGTGAGACCGAGCCCAGCGGCGAAGAGCAGGCGTCAGCGTACCGGGAGGTGTTCGACGCGTTCCCGGGCCGCAAGGTGGTGGTCAGAACACTCGACGCGGGCGCTGACAAACCGCTACCGTTCCTCACCGACGCCTCGGAGCCCAACCCTGCGCTGGGAGTGAGGGGATACCGGACCGGATCCGTCAGCCCCGGCGTGCTGACCCGCCAGCTTCAGGCGATCGCCCGGGCCGCCGCCGACACGAAGGCGGAGGTATGGGTGATGGCACCGATGATCTCAACTGCCGCCGAGGCGAAATCCTTCGGTGAAATGTGCCTGGCCGAGGGCCTCGACCAGCCCGGCGTGATGGTCGAAGTACCCTCGGCTGCGCTGACTTCCGAAGCCATCCTGCAGCATGTGGGGTTCGCCTCGCTGGGAACGAATGACCTCACCCAGTACACGATGGCCGCCGACCGGCAGCTGGGACAGTTGGCCACCCTCAACGACTCCTGGCAGCCTGCCGTGCTGCAGCTGATCAAACTCACGGTCGCCGGCGCCGAATCGGCAGCCGCAGGCACGGCGGACGCGAAGCCGGTGGGGGTGTGTGGCGAGGCTGCAGCTGACCCCGCCCTCGCCGTCGTGCTGGTGGGATTGGGAGTTCAGACTCTCTCCATGTCAGCCCGATCGCTCCCCACCGTCGCTGCGGTTCTCGCCTCAGTGACCCGCACCGAAGCCCAGGAGCTGGCGGCGCTAGCCCTCGCCGCTCCAACAGCCGACCTCGGACGCACCGCCGTCCGTGAACGGCTCCCCATTCTGGAAACCCTGGGCCAGTAAGCGCCCCAACCAAGGAGGAACCCTATGTCAGAACGCAAAGCCACAGTCGCGAGCCGTGTCGGCCTGCACGCAAGGCCCGCAGCAATCTTCGCTGAGGCGGCAGGTGAGCTCCTACTGGAAGTCACCATCGCCATGGAGGGTGAACCAGCTGAAGATGCGATGGATGCGTCAAGCATCCTGTCGCTGATGGGCCTCGGGGCCTCCCACGGCGACGTCGTCGTCCTTCGTGCAGACGGCGACGGTGCCGAGGAGGCCCTCGAGGGCCTGGCGCAGATCCTGGAGACAGACCACGACGCCTAGGCGGATTTACGCCTAGGCTCGGGCCTGGTCTCCCCCTCCGCTGGTGACCGAGTCTTCAGCCATTGATGATTCCATCGCCTTCTGGCGCTTCTTCATCCAGAACGACAGGGCGAAGATGAGCGCGAGGGTCGCGTAAATCACCGCCGCAATCGGTGAGGTAATCAACGCGGTCGGATCACCCTGCGAGATGGCCATGGACCGACGGAGCTGATCCTCGAAGATGGGACCGAGGATCAGCCCCACCACCAGCGGCGCGATCGGGTAACCATAGCGCCGCATGAAAAACCCGAGAATCCCGATGATCAGTAGAATCCAGACATCCACCGGCGTGAAGTTCACCGAGAACGCCCCCAGCGCTGCGAACACCAGGATCCCTGCGTACAGGTAGGGACGGGGGATCTGAAGAATCTTCACCCATAGCCCCACCAGCGGCAGGTTCAACACCAGTAGCATCAGGTTGCCGACGTAGAGGCTGGCAATCAGGGCCCAAACCAGCGCGCCCTCGACCTCGAACAGCAGGGGGCCAGGCTGGATCTGGTACCGCTGGAAGGCCACCAGCATTATCGCCGCCGTAGCGGTGGTGGGGATACCCAGCGTTAGCAGCGGAACCAGCACACCCGCAGCGGCAGCGTTATTGGCCGATTCGGGACCGGCAACTCCCTCGATGGCACCCTTTCCGAACTGGGCCTTGTCCTCCCCCTTGGCGAGCTTGCGTTCAGCCGCGTAGGAGACGAAGGTGGCGACGTCGGCGCCGCCTGCCGGAATGGTCCCGATGGGGAACCCGATGAAAGTGCCCCGCAACCAGGGCTTCCAGGACCGGCGCCAGTCCTCCCGCTTCATCCACTTCCGCCAGTTGCCACTGACCGGGATCACATCGACCGACCCGTGGCGCATCCGTGAAGCGATGTAGAGTGCCTCACCCATCGCGAACAGCGCCACAGCGACCAGCACCACGTCGATACCGTCGGTGAGGAACGGATTGCCAAAGGTGTAGCGCTGCTGGGCGGTCAGAGCGTCAACACCAACCAGGGCAAGGAACAAACCGATGCACAATGATGCGAGCCCGCGCAGCACCGAGGCACCCAGCAGCGCGCCGACGGTAAGGAAGGCGACGACCATCAGGGCAACGTATTCAACCGGGCCAATCCGAACCGCGAACTCGGCGAGCATCGGAGCGAGGAAGGTCAGCAGCACGGTGGCAATGGTGCCCGCGACGAACGAGCCGAGCGCCGCCGTCGCCAGCGCGGCCGCTCCGCGACCCGCTTTCGCCATCTTGTTACCCTCAAGGGCAGTGACCACGGACGCCGATTCACCCGGCGTGTTGAGCAGGATCGACGTCGTTGACCCGCCGTACATGCCGCCGTAGTAGATCCCGGCGAACACAATAATGGCGGCAGTCGGGTCGAGGCTATACGTGATGGGCATCAGCAGCGCGATAGCCATCGCCGGGCCGATACCGGGTAGCACCCCAACCGCAGTACCCACGAGCACTCCACCCAGGGCAAACAGCAGGTACATCGGCTGCATGGCAACCGAGAAACCCTCCATCAGGGCCATGAAGTTATCCATTGAAGATCTCAACCCCTTCCAGGAGGAACCCGGCGGGCAGCGAGACGCCCAGGAGACCGGCAAACACGAACTGCAGCACCAACGCCATGACGACGGCGATCACCGCGTTCCGCCACCACGACAGGCTGCCCAGGGTCCAACTGGCCCCGAAGAACAGGACCGCAGCGGCAACCGGCCAGCCTGCTGGCACGATAAGCAGAATGTGCAGCGCCACGAACCCAACCAGCTTGGCAACCGTCAGCCAGTCGGTTTTCGCGTTGGGGTCCACGTCTTCGCCCTCCTCGGGGGCGCCTCGACGGCCCCTCAGCAGCTGAATGATGATGGCGGTGCCAAGGAAAATCAGCAGACCTGACACGATGAAAGGGAATTCGCGGGGGCCAATACCGGTGGCTGACGGCGGCATCTTGATGCCTGCGCCGGCAACAAACCCGACAATGCCGAGGCTGAGGACCCCCGCCGCGAAAATGATTTCTCCGATGGGCCGACCGGCAGCGGTGTCAACGCCGCCGGTCTGTGCCTCTGGTGGGTGAGTGCTCATAACGGCTACAGCAGACCGATGTCTGTCAGGGTGGTCTTGACCGTCTCGATGTCCTCGTCGAGGAACGTCTGGAACTCCTCGCCGACGAGGAAAGCATCAGCCCAGTTGTTCTCGGTCAGGGTCTCCTGCCACGATTCGGTTTCGTGGAGTTCGGTGATCAGCTCGGTCAGGACGGCTGCCTGCTCCTCGTCGATCGTGCCCGGAGCGACGACGCCGCGCCAGTTGGTCAGAACCACGTCAATGCCCTGATCGGTCAGGGTCTCAACCTCGGGCACCTGACCGGCAGGTTCCTCGCCGGAGACTGCGAGCGCGCGGACCGTTCCGGCTTTGACCTGTTCAGCGTATTCGCCGACACCTGAGATACCAGCCGATACCTGGTTTCCCAGCAGCGCAGCCAACGATTCGCCGCCGCCGGAGTACGGGATGTAGTTGAGCTTGTCGGGGGCTACTCCCTCAGCCTCGAGGATCATTCCCGCGAGAATGTGGTCCGCGCCGCCAGCTGACCCGCCAGTGACCGATACTGCCTGCCCGTTCTCGTCAATGTCAGTAACCAGGTCTTCAATGGTCTGGTACGGGGAATCGGCTGGTACGACGACGATCAGCGGCTCATCAGTGAGCCGTGCAATTGGGGTGGTGTCCTCAATCCGGGTTTCCGCGGAGTTGGTCTCCACTGCACCCACCATGACGTAGCCCATCACCATGAGGGTGTTGGGGTCCTGTTCGGTGGCGAGCTGGGCGAGGCCGTTGGTGCCACCGGCGCCGCCGACGTTGACCACTGAGGCGCTCCCGACCAGCTCGTTTTCCTCGAGATCGGCCTGGATGGCCCTTCCTGTCTGGTCCCAGCCACCGCCTGGATCGGCGGGAACCACGATGTTCAGGCGGTCTATGCCGCCTTCGGGGGTTTCGGCACCGCTGTCACCGCACGCCGACAAGGCCAATACCGATACGGCCGCCGCAGCGACCAAAGCTGAACTGCGCTTCATTGGGCGATCAAGCTTCATGATGAATTCCTTTCCTGGGCGTGATGCAGATCACCAAGCCGTCCGGTTCATCGTAGGGAGCCATGGTCCAGCGGGGAAGAATGTGGACATAACGCGCGTATTGGTCATTACGGTCATGGGGTGCACGGCGTCGAACGGGCCCTGACGTGCCAAAATAGCTTCATGATCCAGTCAATGTCGCTTAGGTCACAGTTGTTTCTGCTGCAGCTGTCGATCGTGCTGATCATTGTTCTCATCGCTGGGTCAGTGGCAATCCGAATGCAGGAGCAGCAGATTCGCGATGCGTACGAATCGCGCATGGTTGGGGTCGCGCAATCGGTGGCGCAACTGCCCACCATCATCGAGGCGTTCGACGACGAACGTCCCAGCGACACCATCCAGCCGATAGCCGACCTGATTGCCCAGTCGACCAACGTCACCTACGTGGTGGTCACCGATGACTCAGGGATCCGCTACTCACATCCAAACCCGGAAATGATCGGGAGCATGGTCTCCACTGACCCCTCAGTTCCATTGTCGGGTGAAACTTTCGTGGGCACCCAGACAGGAACGCTGGGAGAGTCGTGGCGCGTGAAGGTCCCCATCTTCGATGCCGACGGCTCGGTGATCGGTACCGCTTCGGTGGGAATCCTCGAGTCCCGGCTCAGCCAGGACCTTCAGGAGGATCTGCCCCAGTTGTTGATCTGGCTGATCGCTGCGGCCCTGATGGGATCGGCAGGGGCCATTTACGTGTCCCGCTTGGTCTGGCGCCGGATCTACAAACTCGAGCCTGAAGAAATTGCCACCCTGCTCGAGACCAGGGACGCCATGCTCCACGGCATCGGCGAAGGAATGGTGGCCGTCGACGAACGCGGGAACCTGGCACTCATCAACGATGAGGCGCGGCGGCTGCTGGGTCTTGATGACTCGGCCGTTGGGCGACCCATCGATGATGTGCTGGAGCCAGCCCTCGGCGGGATGCTCGATTCGGACGGGGCGATGGAAACCACAGTGCTGGTGGGCGAACGGGTGCTGCTGGCCCAGGCCAACCGCGCGGTTGTTGACGGTAGACGAGTGGGTAGCGTGCTGATCCTCCGGGACCGCACCGAATTGCACCAGTTGCTCCAGGACCTGGACGGTGCCCGGGATGTGACCCAGGCGTTGCGCGTGCAGGCCCACGAGTTCTCCAACAAAATGCACGTCATTTCCGGTCTGCTGGAACTCGGCCGGACCGAACAGGCGGTTGATTTCATCACCCGTTCGGGGCACGGTGGATCAGTGGTCTCCGGCGACCTCTGCCCGGGAATCACCGACCCCGACGCCGCGAGCCTGCTGATGGCGAAGAGTACGATCGGTGAGGAAAAGAACATCCAGGTGATTGTTGACGGGAATTCGACGTTGAATCCCGACGGGACCACTGATCAGGTGACCATCCTGGGAAATTTGATCGACAATGCGATGGAGGCGATCGTCTCGAACGGGACGATCCATATTTCGACGACAGCCAACGAGGCGGGGTGTGTGATCACGGTGTCCGACGACGGACCAGGCGTCCCGGAGTCTGCGCGGCAGCAGATCTTCGAAAGCGGCATCTCCACCAAGGCCGACGGCCCATCAGCTGCCCGAGGGTTTGGGCTATCACTGGTTCAGCGGGTGACAGAACGCCGGAAGGGTGAGATTTCCGTGACCGATTCCCCACTCGGGGGTGCAGAGTTCAGGGTCAGCCTCGCCCCTGCGCCGGTCGCAGTGGGCGTGGAGCGCCAGTGACACAGTTGATCCGCACCGCAGTCATCGATGATGACCGGGAGGTAGCTGGGATCCATACCGGGTTCCTGCTGGCCCATGGGGGGTTTGACGTGGTCGGCGTTGCCTACAACGGAACCGACGGGTTGCAGCTAATTACCAACGACCGACCAGAGTTGGTGCTGCTGGATATTCACCTGCCGGATCTATCGGGTATTGAGGTGCTACGCGCGGCCCGGAATTTACCAGGCGACCCCGTGGACATCATTGCGATTACCGCTGCCCGTGAACTCGAGACGGTGCGCGCTGCGATGGCCGGTGGTGTGCTGCACTACCTGGTGAAGCCATTCAACTCGAAGGTCCTACTGGAACGTCTTGATCAGTATGTTGCCCATCGGCGCAGCATCCTCGAACACAGTGCCGGGGGGTCTCCTACGCTCGATCAGGCAGGAATTGACTCGCTCTTGGGCCCCGCGCAGGAGCAACGGGGAGCGGCCGGTGGATCTCGATCGTCGCAAGCAATGCTCCCGCCTATCCTCCCGAAAGGGCTATCCGGTCCCACCCTTGCTGCAGTGATCGGTGATCTCCGGTCGGCCCCTGAAGGGTCGTCGGCATCGGAGGTTGCCCTGAGACTCGGGTTGGCGAGGGTGAGCGCTCGTCGCTATCTCGAGTACCTGGTGGCTCGGGAACAAGCGAAGATCACGCCCAAATATGGCGCCGCGGGCCGGCCGGAGAAACGCTACGCCTGGACCGGTTGACACCCAAAGAGCGGGTAGGTGCGTCCACCCGTTCTAATGGACGCCCCACCCCGCTCTGTAGCTCCGCCGTCCCCCACGGCAAGCGGAGTTACACAATCATAATTTTGCCACACGATGATGAAAACGTGAATACCCGGGGGGTAATCAATCACAAAAACGTCAAAAATCACGCAAGATGATTGGTGCGCGGCGACAACTCGGTCCGCCTTCGTGACGCCCAAATGATCGTCAGGCCGCTCGTCACCAGCACGATCGCACCGAAGGGCAGGCCGATCTCCCAGACCCCAAGGCTCGTCCCGGGCACGAGGCTGACCACCGCAAAGACCACAACTGCTCCGAACCCGACGGCCAGCAGCGCCGACGCGCTCCGGTGCGCGGGCCGCCCGGCAGGATCCGCGAGGTCTTTAAGGGCGGGCAGGACCAGGCAGGCTGCGACGTAACCCGGGTAGAGCCTCCCGGCCTCCGCGTAAAGACGAACCGTTTCCTGACCCCCGTAGGCGAACAGGCCAGTGGAGCTTTCCGGAAGGTCGCTCATCGCAAAGAGTACGACGGTAGCCAGAACGACTACCGCCAACACTGTGACGCCAATTGGACCGACGATAAGCCAGCGCGTACGTGGCGACCTGAACGCCGCGGCGATGCGGAGACCAAGCAGCACGAAAACCGCATACAGGGAGAGCCTGATGATGAGGTTCGCAATGTTGATTCCGCCAAGAAACCGGTCACAAGGAAGGTAAATCTGCGGCAAGCTCAGCCCCACGGCAATTACCAGCAGCACCAGAGCAATGAAAATCCCCCGCCCCCGCCCGCGGATAGCGTCAGGAAGGCGCAGCAGGACAAACGCTATGCAAAGCCCCAGCACTATCCACTGGATCACTTGCCCATTCATCCGAGGTTCTCCCAAAGGTTCTGATCTCGGCTATTGGCTAGCTCGAGCTTCTTCAATGACTTGCCCAGCACATCAAGCCGGTCGCGGGCCAGCAGCACAAGGTCTGCATCGGACAACATACCCAACGCCCGATTCCGGCCGTCGGCCGGCCACCCGCCCTCAGCCGAGGTGAGGAGGCTCGTTACGACCAACCCGCTGGTGAGCGAGACTTCCGCGACCCGCGCAGCCTCGACAGCGAGTTCAGGGGTCAGCCGGCCAGCAGTGAGCTGCGCCGATAAATTCTGCGGAGCAATCCCTGCCCTGGCGGCGAGTCCCTGGCGCAGTTCGCCCCGATCCACGGCGTCAATCCACGCCCGCACCGAATTTCGATGCGGAAACGGTGCCAACTCAAACCGGACTTCGCGGCCCGCCTCTTCTTCATCCTGGCTACGGGCCACAAGGAGTCTCAGAATATCGATGTGTGAAACCTGGCTGATCAGCTCCGCGTCGGTTGGCTCCCGGATCCCTGTGGGCAGGTCCCGGTAACCATCGAAATTGCCCAGCTCCTGTGCTGGGTTCAGGCCGTAGGCTCGGGCACTGCTGACGACGGTCCCGATCGCCACCTTCCCCCGAACCAGCTGCTGGCCGAGGGTGGATCTCTTGATTCCTGCCTTGCGGCAAAGGTCCGCGACGGTATCCTCGGGTGCGACCCGAGCACGCCACAGCTGAAATGACTTAGCTGTGACTGCCATTACAACCTCTCAATTGGACTTCCAGTACAGAATTTGAAGTATACTGAGATCGCTGGCTCCCCATTCTGCGATTCCCCCATACGCAGAACGCGGAGCCAGTCTCAATTTAACGGCCAGCCCCATTTCGGGTCGGTGACACCGCCGTCTCGGGGCGACGGCCTACCAGCGAGCCTTCTTCTCGGTCTTGCCCTGCTTCCCACTGCGGTGAACCGGCTGGTGGTTGGGCCCGGTGCTCCGCGATCCCGCCAGCTTCCCGAAGTCTGGGTTCTTTTTCTCCAGTGCAAGCTTGGCCCGTGGGTCGTCCTGAAGCTTTTTTGCCGCCGAGTCCGATAAATGTGTCGACAGTTCGTCGGTCTGGTCTTGGGCATTACTGGTGTGGTTTTTCGCCTGGTCGGTCATGGTGATCCTTAAATAGTCGACCGCCGAACTGGATTCAACGGCCACTGGGTGAGTAAGAAACGTCGCTCGGAGGCACGGCCTCAACGAGCATGGTTTTCGGTAGGCAGCAGGTAATCCCTGAGGGACTACTCGAAAATTAGTGTTCTCATAAGCCTAAACTTACACGCTGCCCAGCAGCTCGGCCAGAGCCGCCCGGAGACTGACTAGATGGATTTGCCGGTGGCCGGCAGCTCGCGCCCCATCGGGTCGGTCCGGATAACTCCGGCGGCCGTCTCGGCGGCCCGTAGTGCCGCCTCCAGCCCTGCTACGGCCCTTTCATACTCGGAGCTGTCGACGTCGTCACCCTCGAACTGCTCCCGCATCAGGGCCGCCGCCCGCATCGAACGGATCAACTGTGAGGTGTCGCTACGGCTGAGGTCAGTCATCGCCGGGAAGTCGATTGCCGCGGCCGGATCCAGCTCATAGGTGACCCACTGCTGCAGGACTCTCTCGTGCCTGGTCCGCAGACCTTCGCGCACCTCCCGAATCTCCTCGGCCAGGACCCTGCGCCGACGTTCACGCTCGCCCCGCCACAGCCAGCCCATCGCTACGCCAGCGAAGACCAGTGCCCCTGCGCTGACCAATCCGCCGCTCCCGGGAACTGTTGCTACCGCGCCGATGATGACAAACACGACCGCGAGTAAACCCGAGAATCCGTACCAGAACAGGGAGTCGGCGTCGTCGTTCCGCCTTAGGCACCTGGACAAGGCGAAGGCGGTTGCCGCGGAGAGGATCCCTACCAGCGCGAGGGCAATCGCCGCTTGAAGGATGAAACTGGCAGCATCCATGGGTCGTCCTCTCAGCGGGGCCGAGGTCTCGAACCGGGTTGGGCCGAAACCGTGGCGCCCAGATGGAATTGCCTACTATCTATTCAAACGCTTAACCCGGTGGAGTCAATCCCGCTTCTCACCTGAAATGCAAAGAATCCCCGCC
>NZ_ALPM01000114.1:41116-116650 GCF_000294595.1 Arthrobacter sp. TB 23
GGCGGGGATTCTTTGTTCGGGTATCCCACTGATGTGGGCCCTGAGGGGCTCGAACCCTCGACCCACGGATTAAAAGTCCGATGCTCTACCATCTGAGCTAAAGGCCCGCATCATTCCTGACCACCGAAGTGGTCGAAATGACCTGCCTACATTATCGCATCCTGCCGTCGTGTGCCGAACGCGGCCATTTGCCGGGCCGGTGGGGTCAGCTGACCGCGGGTTCAATTATCCGGAGAGCCTCGACCAGCTGACGGTACAGGTCGTCACGATCGAGCAGCTCACTGTGGGTTCCGCTGGCCCCGATCCGCCCGCCTCACCGCGCGCAGAGCATCCCAGATCTCGTCATCGGTGGCATCAGGGTGTGTGAGGGGCAGGTTGTCCTGGATGGTACCGGGGACGATGGGTGTCTCCTGCTCGACGTAGGCCAGCTGAGATCGGATCTGCGCGTGCTATTACCACTCATTGGAACAATGATGGCAAGCAAAGTCGAGGCCTTCCCCATCCCAATCGCACCTGCCTGGCGAACTAGCCGGCGGGCTCCGGCCCAGTGACTCTGGCATGGAGGGAAATGGCAGGAGTATCCTCAATTCATGAGCGGTAACTACGAGAACCAGAGTCCACGGCATCACAAGCCCAAGCCCTTCGCGCCACTGGACTTTGAAGTTTTCGCGGGCGGTGCCGATCCCTCACGGGTGTCGGAGGCCGCCCACCTCTCGGCACACGCGTTGGTTCACCATGGCCGGCTCGCTGACGATCCGGACATCACCCAGCGTCTTGTTGAGTTGGCCGACCAGCAGGGCCTTGAGGCAATCGCGGAAATGTGGGCGGAAAGTCCCGCACGATCCCTTCCCGGCGCGCTGTGGCGGCTCTACGCCCTTCGGGCGGCTACCCAGCAAAATCCCGAACGTATCGCCGCCTACTTTGAGTCAGGTAAGGATGTCGCACAGGTCTCCAAGGTAGTGGCCGGCGTTGCCGAGCCGCCGGGTGCAGAGGAGGTCCGGTCCATGGCCGACACTATTCTCTCGGGTGCCTTCGAAGGCGAGTTCGACGTCGCACTCGAACGTTTCGCAGCATTTTGCCGGGTGATCGCCCTGGGCCAGACCCATCATGCCGACGACGCCGAACCAGCCAACGGGGTGCACGCGGCCAAGCTGACCCGCAACTCGCACCAGCTGATCAAAACCGCCGAAGACCTTGAGCATGCTGCTGCCTCCTGGCGCCGGGGCGAACTGGACTAGTCAGCACTGGGGTGCCGGTCAATATTGACATGAGCGCACCGGAGGAGAACACTGAAAGTGGTGTCGGACCGTGGAACCCCCGGGCTTCAACATTTAGCCGCTTCGAGCGGCCTTCCGCCGAGAGGCGCTCCCGGTTCGACACCATTTTTGTGCCTACTGAACGACATCTGAGTGGCAACGGCGACGCGGCCGGGCGCCAGGGCGGTGACAACTAGTCGAAATGAGCCACCCCGGGCCTGTCAGTTATTCTTAGGCAGCAACTGATCAACTCGATGCCCCGGCAGGTTAGGTAGTCCACGTGAAGCTTCGCCTCTTTCCACAGGAGGATGCTGGCCTTGTCTT
Source organism: Arthrobacter sp. TB 23 (assembly GCF_000294595.1). Taxonomy (NCBI): domain Bacteria; kingdom Bacillati; phylum Actinomycetota; class Actinomycetes; order Micrococcales; family Micrococcaceae; genus Arthrobacter; species Arthrobacter sp. TB 23. The sequence continues at coordinate 42,697 of NZ_ALPM01000114.1, forward strand.
ACTCTCGGACATGGCCCAGCAACTGGTGCTCGGGGTGCGCACCATGTCGGGAATCCTCGGGGCGGACAAGCGTGACTACGACAGCCTGACTGAGGAACTGCACCAGCACGAGGCGAACTCAACCGATCTCCATTACGCGTTGCTCACGTCGATGCGCAGCAGCTTCGTCAACCCGCTGCCGCGTGAGGACCTCTATGCCCTGTCCAGGATGCTGAACGAAGCAATCGAGAAGCTCGACGGCGCTGCCGAGCTCATCTCCCTCTACCAACTCAGTAAGCTAAGCCGCCGGGCCACTGAACAGCTCGAGGTGATCACCCGGCAGGCGGAACTCACCGCTGAGGCGATGAAACGACTGAATTCGATGGATGATCTCGAGGAGTACTGGATCGAGATCCTCCGGCTAGCCAAACGCGCCGAGCGCACCCACCGGATCTGGTGTTCCGAACTCCTCAACGACCACAAGACCCTGGTTTACGCCAGACACCGGGATGTGGCAAACCAGCTGGTCGACGTCACCAAAGACATCCGAAAGGTTGCCACCCACGTGGGCAGCATCCTCGTCAAGGAATCATAGGTGGAACAGTTCCTCCTGGGCATGGTCATCGTGCTCGCTGGAGGTTTCGCGTTTCTCAACGGGTTCCACGACGTCTCCAATTCGGTGGCCACCGCCGTGCGCACCCGGGCGCTGACCCCCAGCATCGCCGTGCTTCTGGTAGCGGTCTTCAACCTCATTGGCGCCCTCCTTGGCACCGGCGTCGCCCTCCTGTTCGCCGGCGACGCCCTGCGGGTTCCGTCCGGACGGGTTGGCCTCGGCATCCTGATCGCAGGCCTTCTCGGTGCGCTGTGCTGGGGGTTGTTCACCTGGTACCGGGGCAAGCCGTCGTCGTCCACCCACGCCCTCATTGGCGGCCTGATCGGGTCCGGTGGGGCGTCGGCCCTGATTGGTGGCGAATCGATCGCCGACTCCGAGCAGGTTTTTCTGCTGCAGATTGCCCTCCCCTTGCTGCTCTCGCCGTTGGTGGCGTACCTGCTCGCCTATCTGGCAGTGTTCCCGGCCATCTGGCTGCTCCGTTACAGTCCGCCGCGGAAGGTGAATTCCGGTAGCCGGATGGCGCAATCGGTGCTTGCCGGGGTGTTTGCGCTGGGCCATGGCCTGCAGGACGGTCAACGGACGATGGTGGTGGTGGTCCTCGCCCTGGTGGCAAGCGGTATCGCAACCGGCGCCGAGGTTCCCCTCTGGGTGCAAATCTTTGCGGCAGTGCTGCTGGCAACCGGGTCGCTGTTCGGCGGCTGGCGTATCACCCACACCTTGGCGCACCGGCTGGTCCGCGTGGACCCGCTGCGGGGGATGACTGCCCAGGGCGTCAGCTCGGCAATGCTCTTCGTCGGCTCCATCTCGCTGTCGATGCCGCTTTCAAGCACCCACACCATGACCTCGGCCATTCTTGGAGCTGGCGCCAACCAGCGGTTCCCGACCGTGCGCGGCCGTGAAGTGGTGAAGGTGCTGATCGTGTGGTTCTCGACGGCGGTAGTCACCGCACTCATCGGCGCGATCCTTTTCCTGGCAATGAGCCCGCTACTCTAGCCCGTCGGTGGCGTGCCACCCGCTGGACAAGCAGAAGCGGCCCCCAGGGTCAGCTCCACCGGTCGGAACCAGCGGATCTCACACTGAGGGCCGCTTTTGGGCTGACCCGCCCGGTTTAGCTACCCGAAACGGCCTGACACGTAGTCTTCGGTGGACTTCTCTTTGGGCCTGTTGAAGATGTCGGAGGTGTCGCCGAACTCGATCAGTTTCCCCGGTTTGCCGGTCGCTGCGATGTTGAAGAACGCGGTCTTGTCGGACACCCGTGCGGCCTGCTGCATGTTGTGGGTAACAATCGCCACCGTGTAGTCGTTCTTCAGCTCGTTGATCAGGTCCTCAATGGCGAGCGTGGAAATCGGGTCCAGGGCTGAACATGGTTCGTCCATGAGGATGACCTCGGGAGAGACCGCGATGGCCCGGGCGATGCACAGGCGCTGCTGCTGGCCGCCGGAAAGGCCGGAGCCGGGGCGCGCCAGACGGTCCTTGACTTCGTTCCAAAGGTTGGCGCCCCGCAGGGACTTCTCCACGAGCGCGTCGGCATCGGATTTGCTGATGCGCTTGCTGTTGAGCTTCACACCAGCGAGCACGTTGTCACGGATGGACATGGTGGGAAACGGGTTGGGCCGCTGGAAGACCATACCGATCTGGCTTCGCACGTGCACGGGATCAACCGCGTCGTCGTACAGGTCGTCGCCGTCGAGCAGGACCTCGCCCTCGACGCGCCCGCCGGGAATTACCTCATGCATCCGGTTCAGGGTGCGAAGGAAGGTCGACTTGCCGCAGCCGGACGGTCCGATGAAGGCGGTGACGGAGCGGGCCTCGATGGTTACGTTGACGTCTTCCACGGCAAGAAACTTGCCGTAGTAGACATTCAAATCCTTGACGTCGATACGCTTTGACATCTAAATCCTTATGGGTTGTACAGCGCAGGTTAGCGGCTGGTTTTAGGGGCGAACATCCGGGCGATGAGGCGGGCAGCGAGGTTCAGGAGCATCACGAGGATGATCAGAATCAGGGCTGCGGCCCAGGCTCGCTGGGTGCTCGGGTCGGTGCTGGTCGGGGAGGTCGGGGTAATAATCTGGTAGTAAATGTAGGTGGGAAGAGTGCTCATCCATCCGCTGAAGACGTCGAGGTTGATGCCGCGGGCAAACCCGGCCGTCACCAGGATCGGCGCGGTTTCGCCAATCACCCGAGCGATGGCGAGAGTGACTCCGGAAGCGATGCCCGAGATTGCTGTCGGGATGACCACCTTGGTGATGGTCCGCCACTTTCGCACACCCAGCGCGAAGGCGGCTTCGCGGAGCTCGTTCGGGACAATCTTCAGCATCTCCTCGGTGGAACGGACCACCACCGGGATCATCAGCACCGACAACGCCGCGGCTGCCACGAATCCGGTCCGGGTGCCTGGCCCGAAGATCAGCCCGAACAATGCTGCGGCGAAGAGGCCAGCGACGATGGAGGGGATTCCGGTCATGACATCGACGAAGAAGGTGATCGCCCGGCTGAGCGGGCCACCCGTAGAGTATTCCACCAGGTAGATGGCCGCCAGCAGACCAACCGGCACCGAAATGATCGTCGCCCACAGGGTAATCTGCAAGGTTCCGAGGATCGCATGGTAGGCGCCGCCCAGGACCGGCGTGCCTTCAGCCACTGTCTGGTTATCGATGGCACCGGTCAGCCCATTCATCGACCGGAACAGGAAATCGCTGGTCATCCCTGGCATGCCGCGTTCCAGCACGGTCCAGATCACTGACAGCAGCGGCAGTACGGCGATGATGAAAGCGCCGTAGACCAGATAGGTAGCGAACCGGTCCTTTGCTTTACGGCTGCCCTCTACTGCACCCGCGGTCGCGGTACCACCGACCACGAAGAAGATCGCAGCGAAAACGGCCATCGAAACCGGGCTGAAACCGAACAGGGACGAGACTGCTGCGCCGAGGATCAGTGCGCCCACCAGAACGGCCCAGATGGACCATTTGGGAAGCTTGTTCTTGGTGAATTGGGACGGTCGCCGGGTCATGGTTGCATTACTCATTAGTTGGCACCTGAGAATTCCTTGTGGCGGCTGATGATCCACCGGGCGACGACGTTGACGGCGAGGGTGATCACGAAGAGCACGAGGCCCGCCGCGATGAGCTCACTCAGGCGAAGTCCGAACGCCTCGGGGAAGTTGAGGGCGATTTCAGCGGCGATGGTCTGGTTGCCCGTCTGGATCAGGCTGGCGTTCAGTGCACCACCTGAGAGAACCAGGGCCACTGCCATCGTTTCGCCGAGCGCGCGACCCAGGCCGAGCATTGCGGCGCTGATGATCCCCGGCCGGGCAAATGGCAACACCGACATTTTGATCATTTCCCACCGGGTGGCGCCGAGGGCCAGCGATGCCTCTTCGTGGAGTTTGGGGGTCTGGAGGAAGATTTCGCGGCTGAGGGAAGTGATGATGGGCAGCACCATCACGGCCAGCACGATGCTTGCGGTGAGGATGGTTCTCCCGGTGTTACTGGCGGGGCCCTCGAAGATGGGAATCCAGCCGAGGTTGTTTGCCAGCCACTCGTACGCCAATGCCAGCTGTGGGGCCAGCACCGCATAGCCCCAGGCGCCGTAGACCACCGACGGGATGGCGGCCAGCAGGTCGATCAGATACCCAAACCCCTGGGCAAGCCGCCGGGGTGCGTAATGCGAGATGAAAAGAGCGACGCCGATACCCACCGGGGTGGCGAGGACCAGGGCGATAGTCGCAGCAATGACCGTACCGATAACGATCGGCCAGATGTAGGAAAAGAATCCGCTGCCACCGGAGATTTCCGCGGGATCGGCGACGAACGTGGGGAAGGCCTGGACCAGCAGGAAAACCGCAACACAGAACAACACTGCCAGAATGAGGCAGCCAGCCAGCAGGCTGGCTGTTGAGAATATCTTGTCCCCCGATTGACCGCTGTCGCCTTGTCTGCGCAGCGTGTTCGGAGACACAGTCTTCGTGGACACTAGTGAACCCTTCGGTGCTGGTACTTGGTTGTTCCTGCTGGGTTGCCGAGAGCGGGCGTTGTCAGCGGTGGAGGTGGTAACTGCATACCAGCCTAATGGCTGGGCGCAAAGGACAACCCCGCCCGGTCCGTGAGGACCGGACGGGGCAATCGACGCCTCTTAGGAGGCAACTGCAATCGAATCGATTGCGGCCTGGGCCTGCTCGCGCAGCCCGTCCGAGATCGGGGCGTTGCCGGCCGAGTCGGCCGAGTCGGCCTGGCCCTCTTCGCTGATCACGTAGGAGCCGAAGGCCTGGACCAGGTCGACTGTCTCCTGATCGGGGTAGGTGGCGCAGTAGACGTGGTAGGAGATCAGCACGATCGGGTATGCACCGGACTCGGTGGTGTCCCGGGTGAGGTTGAAGGACATATCAACCTCGGGTGCGCCTTCCACCTCGGCTGGCTCGGCAACCTCAACGGCGCGTGAAGCGGCCTCTGGGGTCAGCGCCACGTACTCTTCGCCGACCTGCACCAGGACCTGTCCTAGGTCCCCGACAGCCGAAGCGTCGGTGTAGGTGATGGCGCCTTCCGTGCCTGAGGTGGTCGAAACGACACCGTTAGTGCCCTGCGCGTTCTCGGCGACGATTTCGGCGGGCCAGTCACCCGATACCTCGTCGGTCCACACCTCTGGGGCGGCCGTTGCAAGGTAGTCGACGAAGTTCTCGGTGGTGCCCGACTCGTCGCTACGGTGCACAACAGTGATGGCCAGATCGGGAAGTTCCACTCCCTCGTTCTGGGCGGCGATTGCCTCGTCGTTCCAGTTAGCGATATCGCCACGGAAGACGGCTGCAATCGTGTCGGCGTCCATGTTCAATTCGTCGACACCTGGCAGATTGAATGCCACAGCGATTGGTGCGATGTAGGCGGGGATGTTGAACGCACCCTCGGGCCCGCAGACCTCAACTGCCGTAGCGTGCTCTTCCTCGTCGAGGTAGGCATCCGATCCAGCGAACTGGACTCCGCCAGCGGTGAACGCTTCGCGACCAGCACCGGATCCATCAGGTGAGTACTGAACGGTTGCGTCAGGGTTGGCTTCCTGGAAGCCGGACTGCCAGGCGGTCATTGCCGCACCCTGGGAGGAAGCGCCAGAGCCCGTCAGCGTGCCAGTTACCGTGCTTTCCGCGGAGCCGTTATCCCCGGTGGTTGCTGCCGGCTCGTCGGTTGCGCTGTCGGTGCCGCAGGCGGTCAATGCGAGCGCGGCGACAGAGATTACTGCCGCTGCGCGGCCAAAGCGAAGAACCTTCACTTGATGTTGCCCCTTCCAGGGAGTCGAAAATTGGTGCTGTGGGCACCTATGAAAAACGAGAATCTGAACTTTTCAGTATGCGTACCTTGAATAAGCTAGGCGCCACAGGTAAAGAGACTGACGGATCAAAGTGAACGGAGGGTGAACGTGAAACGTACAGTTGCGATCAGCCCGTTCATTAGCCTTGCCAAACCGCTCCGGGTGCTGTGCGGATCTCCTGGCGCGGTTGCGGCCCCCAACCCGGGAAACCGGGGCTAGGCTGGGTTTCATGCCGCGGCCATCAAACTTCTCGCGAGCCCGCTCCTTTGTTCGCAACCGGACGCGGGTAGGTTTCCGGCGGAGTTCCAACTCGGTAATCCCCGCCATCCAGATGACCGTCTGTGCGGTGGGCGCTTATGTCTTCGCGGAACGGGTCCTTGGTCACAGCGGACCACTGTTCGCCGCCACCTCCTCGATGATTGCGCTCGGTTTCACCCGCGACCCGCGGCTTCGCCGGGTGTTGGAAGTTGGGGTGGGCTGCACTCTCGGCATTGCGCTGGGAGACGTCCTCCTGGCCCTGTTTGGCACCGGGATCTGGCAGGCAGCGGTGGTGCTGTTCGTGTCGATCCTCCTGGCACGATTCCTGGACAGCGGTACCATCTTCACCACGCAGCTGGGCCTGCAGTCCTTGCTGGTGGTACTACTCCCAGCCCCCGACGGCGGCCCATTCACCCGCAGTGTCGACGCCATCGTCGGCGGTCTGTTCGCCCTGGTAATTGTGATCCTCGCGCCAAAGGACCCACGGAAAGAGCCCAAAACGAACGTGCGGGAGTTACTGGGCGAACTCTCGACGGTGCTTCGCGAATCGTCGACCGCGCTGACCCGCAGCGACCCGACCCTGGCCTGGCACGCCCTGATCAGGGCACGCAGCTGCCAGCCCCTGATGGAGGGTCTCTCCGGCAGCATGGGGGCGGCCAGGGAAGTGGCACGCCTCTCCCCCGCCTACCGGCGCCATCGGCAGGAACTTGCCGAGCTCGGAGGATCAATCGACTCGATAGACCTTGCCGTCCGTAACGCCCGGGTATTCACCCGACGGCTGACCTCGGTCATCAACCACGCTGCGCTCACCGACGAGGCAGTGCAGGAACTCTCCCAGGTCATTGAGGACACCGCCGATGCCGTCGATATGCTTGGCCGGGCCCTCTCGGCGGCCAGCGCCCCCGAACGGGGGCTGACGCTCCGCCAGGCACGGGAAGACCTTGCGGCAGTGGCCACCATGCTCCACCCCCGTCTCCTGCGGATCCAACGGTTGGAGGGAGAAGGGCTGGTGCTGCTGTACCGCCCTCTGATAGTTGACCTTCTGGAGGCAACGGGTCTCCCCCACGATGAGGCTGCCGGGTACCTGCCGAAATTGTGAGCCTGGTCAAAGCTGGCTCCCGCAGTAGTGTCTTTGCCGCTGCACGTCCCTACCCGCCGGTACGTTAGAGGGCATGGCTACAAAGACAGCACGCCCGGCACGCACCTCCGCACCCGCCTACCGGTGTGGAGAATGCGGTTGGACTACCGCGAAATGGGTGGGCCGCTGCGGTGAATGCCAGGCCTGGGGGACGGTCGAGGAGACCGGCCAGGTGGTGGCGAGAACGACGGCGGCTGTCACCGTCGCCACTCCAGCCCTGCGGATCTCGGAGATCGACGCAAGTGCCGCGTCCTACCAGCCGACGCAGATTGGTGAGCTTGACCGGGTTCTCGGTGGCGGCCTGGTACCGGGCGCGGTGATCCTCCTCGCGGGGGAACCCGGCGTGGGCAAGTCCACCCTGGTACTCGACGTCGCGGCCCGGGTGGCGCGACTCGGCAAGGACGTGCTGTATATCACCGGGGAGGAATCGTCAGCCCAGGTGAAGCTACGGGCAGAGCGGATCGGCGCCCTCGCCGACACCCTCTACCTCACCGCCGAATCCGATCTGGGGCAGGCCCTCGGGCAGGTGGAACGGTTGTCGCCGTCGCTGCTGATCGTGGACTCGGTTCAAACCCTGAGTAGCGCCGCCGTCGACGGGACCGCCGGCGGGGTCACGCAGGTGCGGGAGGTTGCCGCCTCGCTGATCGCCGCCGCGAAGACCCGAGGCATGACCACCATCCTGGTGGGGCATGTCACCAAGGACGGGTCCATCGCCGGCCCCCGCCTGCTGGAGCACCTGGTGGATGTGGTGTGCCAGTTTGAAGGGGATCGTCACTCACGGCTTCGCCTGATGCGGGCCATCAAGAACCGGTATGGGCCCACGGACGAGGTGGGCTGCTTCGACCTGACCGAGACTGGCGTGGAGGGCCTCGCAGATCCGAGCGGCCTGTTCGTGTCGCGTACCAAAGACCCCGTGTCCGGCACCTGCATCACCGTGACTCTGGAGGGGCGCAGGCCCCTGCTGGCCGAGGTGCAAGCTCTCCTCGCGGAGTCGTCGAACTCGCAGCCCCGGCGGGCAACCAGCGGGCTCGACAGTTCACGGGTGGCCATGCTGCTGGCTGTTCTCCAGCAGCGCGCTTCGTTGAGCCTGCATAAGGACGACAGCTACGTTGCAACAGTCGGCGGGGTGAAGCTCAGTGAGCCGGCCACCGACCTGGCAGTGGCGCTGGCCATCGCCTCGGCGAAAACCAACCAGCCGCTCGCAGCCCGGCTCATCGCCTTCGGCGAGGTGGGCCTTGCCGGTGAGGTCAGGCCGGTTCCTGGCATCGCCCAGCGGGTGCAGGAGGCCGAACGGCTCGGCTTCACCCACGCTGTGGTGCCGGCTTCACCCAATGGGCCAGGCAAGGTTCCAGCGGGGTTCAAGGTGCACGAGGTATCGACCCTGACCGAAGCCCTGGAGCTACTCTTTTAGACTTCCGGCTGGACCGGCAGATAACCGTTATACATTTGCGCCCGTAGCTGGTATCCGGGTTTAGGCGGCGCGCCCACTAGGATTGGAACGGCTGCGTTGGTGCCTGCGCGGCAGGGCCTTGCACATCCGGGAACCGGTTGGCAACGCCGGTAGCCGGAAGGAAGTGGCAATGGTTCGCAGCCCAGAGGACGCGTTGAAGGCCACTTTGGCGCGCGTTGCGCCGGGCACCCAGTTGCGGGATGGTCTCGAACGCATCCTTCGCGGGCGTACCGGAGCCTTGATCGTCCTCGGCTTTGACCGCACCGTGGATTCGATCTGTTCCGGCGGGTTCGATATCGGTATCACCTTCTCCCCCACCCGGCTCCGGGAACTTGCCAAGATGGACGGCGCCATCGTTTGCGATAAAGATGCAAGCAATATCCTCCGGGCAGGCGTGCAGCTGGTACCTGACCACACCATCTATACCCAGGAGTCCGGGACACGGCACCGGACAGCAGAGCGGGTAGCCATCCAGACCGGACTCCCGGTCATCTCAGTCAGCCAGTCGATGCACATCATCGCCCTCTACATCAACGGACTGCGGCATGTGCTGGAAGGCTCCGAGCCGGTCCTGGCAAGAGCCAACCAGGCCCTCGCCACCCTCGAACGCTATCGGGCACGACTGGACCAGGTGACCGGCTCGCTGTCCGCCCTGGAAATCGAGGCGATGGTCACGGTCCGGGATGTGGCGGTGACCCTGCAACGCCAGGAGATGGTCCGACGCATCTCCGAGGAAATTTCGCAATACGTGCTCGAGCTCGGCGTCGATGGCCGGCTCCTCTCGCTGCAGGTGGAAGAACTGACCACCGGGCTGGGCCCGGGCAGCGAAATGGTGCTCCGGGATTACCTGGACCTTGGAGACGCCAACCTGGTGGTCGAAGAGCAACTTGCGAAGCTGCAGGCCTTCAGCTCCACCGACCTCATCGACCTCGGCACCATCGCCAGCGTGGTGGGCTTCAATCCCTCGGTTGATTCTCTGGACGCCGTGGTGCAACCCAAGGGATTCAGGCTGGTGTCCGGCATCAAGGCTGTGCCGCCTGCAGTGGCGAACCGGCTGGTCGACCACTTCGAGGGCCTGCAAAACCTGATGGCAGCGAACATTGATGACCTGATGGCTGTGGATGGGATCGGTGAGCAACGTGCCCGGACCGTGCGTGAGGGACTGTCAAGGATCGCTGAAACGAGCCTGCTCGACCGTTTCATGTAGCTGCTATTGCAGCTCGAAAGTTGCTTCTTCGCTGGTCCGTTCGCCGAGCGTCACCGTCAGGTTGTAAAAACCGGGGGTAGGGTTCGCCTCGACCGCCTGGCAACCCGGTGCGCTACGGTTTCGTTCCCACGTGAAGTTCGCTTCCTCCGACCCGCCCGGCGGGATGTCCCGGTTGAGGTCCTCGGCGCCTTCCTGGCAGTCGGCAGAGGAGAAGATGCGATCCTCACCGCTGGTGACCAGGAATTCCATCTGTGAAGTTCCCACATTGACCGGGCAGGGGATATCACCAGTGTTGGTTACCGTCAGCGTGAGCACTGGATTCTCTTCGGGGGCGTAGGCGTCCGCATCGGTCGATGCGCTGACTTCCACCAGCTCCGGACCACACTCGGGTTCCGACGGCGAAGGGGACACGGTCGGTGCTGCGGATTCGGTCGGTGCTGCGGGCTCGCTGACTTCTGCCGTTGGTTCGGACGGGGAGGTTGAGGGGGCTGGTTGGGCCGAGCCGGTGGGTGCGCTCACGGCGTCGTCGGTGTTCGCGCCGTTGCCGATGAGGCCAGCTAGGGCGATTCCGCCCCAAACCAGTACGCCGGCCAGGATGAGGCCCAGGACCAGCACCACAATCCTGCGTCGGCGATACACCTTCGGGCTGACCCGGGGCGCGTTGGACGGCCGCGCTGACCTGTCCTGCGGCCCGCCTCGCGACGGCCCCCCGTGTGAATCCATGGGTTAAGGCTAGGGACCCAATCCTCGGATGCGCGTCACACCACGCCGGTCAGTACAGTATTGATGGTCAACTATCAGGAGTGCCAATGATCCCGGTTCCCACCGCCCAGCTGCATCGACGCATTATTGGCTGGTTCGACGTCCAGGCCCGGGATCTCCCGTGGCGTGGTCCCGGGCGAACCCCCTGGGCGGTAATGGTCAGCGAGTTCATGTTGCAGCAGACACCGGTGGTGCGGGTCCTGCCCGTCTACGCCGACTGGCTCGACCGGTGGCCCACACCGGCTGACCTTGCTGCGGCTCCAGCCGGTGATGCTTTGAGGCACTGGGGGCGGCTTGGTTATCCGCGCCGCGCCCTGCGCCTCCACGCGGCCGCGGGGGCCATCGTCGAACACCACGGGGGTCGGGTGCCCCGCACCGCCGCGGAGCTCCTGACCCTTCCCGGCGTCGGCACCTATACGGCTGCTGCGGTGGCAGCGTTTGCGTACGGGAAGCGGGAGACAGTTGTTGACACCAACATCCGCAGAGTCCACGCGCGGCTGCTCGGCGGGGATGCTCTGCCGGCCCCCACCCTGACGGCCGCCGAGATGCGGCGGGCGGCTGACCTCCTGCCCGACGACGACGGCGAATCAGTCAAGTGGAACGCGGCAGTGATGGAGCTTGGCGCATTGATCTGCACTGCCCGGGCCCCCAAGTGCTCCCAGTGTCCGGTGCTCGACGCCTGCGCATGGGTTGCTGCGGGGCGACCGGAACCTCATTACGTGCCCAGGGGACAGGCTTGGGCCGGGACGGATCGTCAGGTGCGCGGGGCGATGATGGGAGTCCTTCGGGACGCGGTGGCACCGGTGATCAGGGAGGTGCTCGTTGCCGAACCGGTGGACCTCGCGCTCGGCTCGCCGCCCGGCACCGTAGTGTCCCCACTCATTAAACTGCACCGCTTGAACGCGTCAAGGGAGCAACTTGAACGGTCCCTTGACGGGCTCGTGGCGGATGGTCTTGCCAGCGAGACCCCGGCCGGCATCAGCCTCCCCAGCTGACCGGCCCAGACCGCTTCAGAGTTCCCCGAACCCGCTGGCCACCTCAGCACCTATCTGATCAATGGCTTTCTGCGCGTCGGGGCCAGCGGCTGACGCGGTCAGGACCTTGCCCTGGCCGAGACCCAGGCTCATGAGCAGCATCACCGACTTCGCGTCCACCCCGTTGACCGTCACCTCCACATCCAGTTCACTCATCATCCGGGCCAGGGTTGCCGCGGGGCGGGCGTGCAACCCCATCGGGTTGGGCAATTCCCAGGCTGCCTCAACCGGCTTTCCATCGGTGGAGGATTGAGATCCGCCTTCTCCGGGCGCGGCTGCAGCATGGCTGACAAACGGTTCGAGCTCCGTTGGATCCAGCGCGACGATCGCTGTCTCGGCGGCACGTGTCACCGTGTCTACATCGGCTCCGGACTGCGCCTCGACGGCCGCGGCGACTGTACCTTCGACCAGTGCCGCGCGGGCAAGCCTGACCCGCAAACGCTGGTCGCTGTCAATGAACTCAAGCGCCATCTCGGCAGTCATCACGGCAGAGCCCAGATCTGTCAGGAGCACGACTCCGGCACCCTGGTCGGCCGTCGAAATAGCCTCAAGCACCTTCTCGAAGCTGGTTCCGATCAGTGGGACACCAGAATCATCGTCCAACCCACCGGCGGCGACGAGCGGGACGTCCCCCGCCATCTCACGGGCGAGGTCGCAGATTCCCTCGGCGATCTTCGAACTATGGGACACAATGACCAGGCCAACGTTCACTCGTGCGCACCTGCCGCATCGGCCGCTGCCTGCAAAATCAACCCTGACGAGACGGCGCCCGGGTCGAGGTGGCCGGCGCTGCGTTCGCCGAGGTAGCTGGCACGGCCCTTCCGTGCAATCAGGGGTTCGGTAGCCGCGGCCCCGGCGTTTGCAGCGTTGGCGGCTGCCGCCAGCACCTCTGCAACCGATGCGCCGGCCATCGCGGCGGTGCCTGCCGCCTCAGCCGCAGGAGTCCAGGCATCGACCATCGTCTTGTCACCGGATTCGGCCTTGCCGCGCGCTACTATCCCATCGCGGGCAGCGGTCAGCAGCCCGGCGACGTCGTCGGGGCCTATTGCCTCGGTGTCGCCCAGCGAGGTGGCTGCACGGAGCAGGGCGGTTCCGTAGAGGGGCCCAGCTGCGCCCCCCACGGATGACATGAGGGTCATCGCGGCCAGCTTCAGCACGGCACCCGGCGTGGCGGGGTGTGTACCGTCGTCGAGCTTTTTCACTACCGCCGTGAACCCACGATCGAGATTCTCACCGTGATCGGCATCGCCGATAGCCCGATCAAGGTCGATCAGGTATTGCCGGTTCTCGCTGACCACCCGGGCACTCTCCCGCAGCCACGCGACCACCCATTCAGTAGTGAGGGTATTGGTGGATCCCTCTACCACGCCTAGACTCCCCACCGGAGCGCCGCAGTGTTAACTGGCGAATCCCACAACTCGACCATTTCGTCGTCAAGTCGCAGCACGGTGATCGAGGCGCCCTGCATTTCCAGGGCGGTGATGTAGTTGCCCACCAGGGATCGTTCAACAACGATTCCCTGCTCCTCAAGGAGTTGCCTGGCGCGCCGGTAGACGATGTACAGCTCACTTACCGGCGTGCCTCCCATGCCATTGACGAAGAGCAGCACCTTCTCGCCGCTGTCCACCTTGAGATCGGCGAGGATTGGCTCCATCAGCCGTCCGGTGATCCCGTCGGCGTTTTCCATCGCAATGCGATGCCTGCCGGGTTCACCGTGGATGCCGATGCCGATCTCGATCTCGTCGTCGGTGAGGTCGAAGCTCGGCTGGCCGGCGTGCGGCACAGTACAGGCGGCGAGCGCCACCCCCATGGACCTGACATTGTCGATGACACGCTGGGCGATTGCAGTCACCGCATCGAGGGTGTCTCCCCGCTCGGCTGCGCCGCCCGCGATCCGTTCAACGAGGACCGTTCCGCCGACGCCGCGTCTGCCAGCGGTGTACAGCGAATCCTCGACTGCGACGTCGTCGTTCACCAGGACCGTCCGCACGGTCACGCCCTCGGCTTCAGCGAGCTCGGCTGCGGTTTCAAAGTTCAGGACGTCGCCCGTGTAGTTCTTCACAATGTGGAGCACCCCCGCTCCCCCATCAACAGCTGTGGTGGCTGGGAGAATCTGGTCGGGGGTCGGGGAGGTGAACATGGCCCCGGGTACGGCGGCATCGAGCATTCCCCGACCTACATATCCGGCGTGCAGCGGTTCGTGACCGCTGCCCCCGCCGGAGACCAGCCCGACTTTTCCTTGGCGGGGTGCGTCTTTCCGGGTGATGAACAGGGGGTCGGGATGGACATTGACCAGGTCTGCGTGGGCGGCCCCGAACCCTTCAACGGACTCGGTGACGACCTGCTTTGGGTCATTGATTAGCTTTTTCATGGCGGCTCCTCGGTGAAAGGACACAGGATTGGGTTTGCCGGCCCGCCGGACCTGCTGGCCTTGTCTGAACCCTACCCTCCGGTCAACTGCTTGCCTATAGGGTGCACTACTGGTTAAACGGCTGTGGGAGGCCCCCGAGCTACTTACGCTCGGCTCCTCCCACAGCACTAATCCTTCGGCGGCTTCCACTGGCGACTATGAATCGGGTGAACGCCTGCTGGACCAGATCTAGCGGTTGTCACCCTTGAAGGCGTCCTTGACGTTTTCGCCGGCGTTCTTGATGTCGCCGGAGGCCTGGTCCTTGTGGCCATCGGCTTCCATCTTTTCGTTGCCGGTGAGCTTGCCAACGCCTTCTTTGATCTTGCCGCCCAGCTTCTCGCCGCTGTTTGCTGCCTTGTCGTCTGCACCCATAGTCTGACCTACTTCCGCTCGGTGTGTCGGGGCCCGGGTCCGGGTCCCGCTTTTCGCATCATCATAGATGCCAAGCTCCCTTAGCTTATCGATCCTGACCTCGGTTTGCCACCTTATGCGGGCTATTCCCGAGCTGACGGATCATCCGGGTGTTGCCGAGGGTGTTCGGTTTGACCCGGGCAAGGTCGAGAAATTCAGCGACGCCCTCGTCGTGGGAACGAAGGAGTTCCGAATAGACCGCCGGGTCCACTGCCGACTGGTCAGCCATCACCTGGAACCCCTGGCGCTGGAAGAACTCCACTTCAAAGGTCAGGCAGAAGACGCGTTCGACGCCCAGGGCGCGCGCGTCGTCGAGCAGCTTCGCCACCAGGGCACTGCCGACGCCGCGCCCCTTCGCGGCCTGGAACGTGGCAAGGGTGCGGATCTCGGCCAGGTCTTCCCACATGACGTGCAGCGCCCCGCAACCGAGGACGCCGTCGTCGTCCTCGGCAATCCGGAACTCCTGCAAACCCTCATAGTAGGCAACAGTTTCCTTGGCCATCAGTACCCGGCTCTCAGCAAGCGGGGCCACCAACGCCTTGATTGCTGGGACGTCGGAAGTACGCGCGGGCCGGATTCTGAAGGAGGAACTCACTAAGGCAGTCTACAAACCCTGCCGCAGGTATCAGCTACAGTCCGAGTTCGGGGGGCAGGTCTCTGCGTTCACCGAGGACGTGGTGCGCCAGGAAATGCCCGACGACGCCGTACCAGACTTTCGCGTGCTGGGGTTTGAGAATCCAGTGGTTCTCATCCGGGAAGTAAAGGAACCGGTGAGCGGTCCGGCCTTCCTCATCTACTGCCAGCTGGGATCGTGACAGCAGTTCGTACCAGAGCCTGAGGCCCTCTCCGATTGGGACGCGGTAATCCTTGTCCCCGTGGATCACCAACATGGGTGTCGATATGTTCTCCACGTGGTGGTGCGGAGAGTTTTCCGACGCCATCTCGGGCGTCATCTCCTTCTCCCAGTAGTAGGACGCATCAGTGGTTGGGCCAAACTGGTCGAGCGCCCACAGACTGGCGTGGGTGACTACAGCGGTGAACCGGTCCGTGTGGCCAGCTATCCAGTTGGCCATGTAGCCGCCGAAGGACCCGCCCATGGCGGCGGTCCGGGTCTCGTCGATGTCGTCTCGTGCTACCACGGCATCGGTTGCTGTCATCAGGTCAGTGAACGGTGCTTTGCCCCACTGTCCCCAGCCCCGGTCGATCATGTGCTGGCCGTACCCGGTAGACAAGGCTGGATCAGGGAGCAGGACCGCGTAGCCCTGGGCCGCCAGCAGCCACGGCGACCACCGCCAGGTCCAGGCGTTCCAGGAGCCCAGCGGGCCGCCGTGGATCCATAAAAGCAGCGGAGCGGGCCGGGAAGAGTCCGCTCCGGCGGGGAGGACCAGCCAGGATCCAATCGTCTGTCCATCGTCGGCGGTGGTCTCTACTCGTTCCAGCCGCCCCGACAAGGCTGGTCGCTCGACTGGTCCCCGTAGTGCCGCCACGGTTCGGTTGATGAGGTCAATTGTGACCACTTCGGCGGGAAATTCGTAGGAGCTGCGCAGTGCGTAGGCGGTGTGACCATCGGGGGCCACCACCGCGTTGGTGTACGAGGCTGCGTCGCTGGTCACCCGGGTCACCTCATTGGTGGCTACGTCGATCAAGAACAGCGGCGAGGCGCCCTCCTCATCGGCAGTGACCAGCACTGCGCTGCCATCGGGCAACCACGCAGCCGGGGACGGCCAACGGTCCCACTTTGCGGCAAGGGGAAGGAGTTCCCCGCCGGCGAGTGGGAGCAGGCCAAGTGTTTGTTGCGGCGCAACCTCAGCGGTGGTCCGTCTGGCCCGGTGGACCACCAGGGTGGCACCGTCGGGGCTGATCGGTCCGGGCGAGAAGTCGTAGCCGGGGTCGTCGAGCAGGACCGAGCGCTCCCCGGTGGCAACATCAATCCTGGCAAGGATGCTTCGTGCGTCCCCCTTACCCACCGGAATGCTCACCGCTGTCACCACAACTGAACCGTTCGGGCTGATCACCTGCTTGGCGTTCCTGAGGGAGGTGCCTGCGGCGGGTGTGATGTTGCGGAGCTCGAACCGGGCTGCAGCGTCGGTTGCCTGGAGCGGCTGCCCGGCGGTCCCCTTCCCCTCCAACGCGAAGTAACGAGGCTCTGCCGGACCTAGATCGGCATCCCAATAACGAACCGGATAACCGGAGTGCAGGATGGCGCCCACCTTGGCTTCCTTCCGCAGAGTACGGCGCGCACCGTCGTCGCCCTCGTCGGTCGAACCCGCGAGGACGTCAGCGACGACGATGGCGGACTCCGCCTCGGAGGACGTTAGTACGCTGCTCACACCGCCCTGGCGAGAGAGCACCAGCTGCGCCTCCCCTCCCCGGGCCGGGAGCCGCCAGATCGCGTTGGTGGGTTCCTTGGCCGCATCCCCCTCTGCCCCATCCGGATCGGGCCGCGCCGAGGTGAACAGCAGGTCCCCGCCAGCCAGGAATGAGGCACCCGTTTCGCCCTTGGCGCTGCGCGTAATCCGGCGCGCGGGTTGCTCTCCGCGCGGATCAACTTCCCAGAGCGCCGTCCCGTATTCAGTTGCCTTGGCATTGAGCGTAGCCACGGTCGTCACCAGTCGAGACCCGTCGGGGCTCAGCGCCAGGGCGGCCAGCCGGGGCATCGCGATGAAGAGATCCAGGTCGTGGAAGGGGGTTTCGGGCTGCTGTTCCGATTCGGGTGTCATCGCCCCTGTCTACCACCGTCCCGCAGCGGACGTGGCGTGGTTCACAGCGACTTCTCTGAGAGAGTAATAAGTTGCTTCAGGCACACAAGGTGAGCTTCCGGCCGGGCCTGCCGTGTCGGTAGCTGATAAACCGAAGGCCCCCGGCCAGCACCATGGTGCCGGCCGGAGGCCTTCAGGCTGACGCCACCCGGCGTCACCGCTGTCTACTCGGGGACTGTGGCCTCAATAGCCGCAGGAGCATCCTCGATTTCTTTCGGAGCACCGTGCCCAACGAAGGTGAAGCGGGCTTCGTCCCCTTCGCCTTCGACATCAACGGAGACCAGTTCACCGGACTTCAGTTCACCGAACAGAATCTTCTCGGAGAGCTGGTCCTCGATCTCCCGCTGGATGGTGCGGCGCAGCGGCCGGGCACCCATCGAAGGATCGTAACCGCGGGTGGCCAGCAGTACCTTCGCCGCGGGGGTCAGCTCGATGCTCATCCCCTTGTCAGCCATCCGCTTGCCCAGCCGCTCAAGGAACAGGTCGACGATCTCGACAATCTCGTCCTGGGTGAGCTGTGGGAATACCACCGTGTCATCAACACGGTTGAGGAACTCGGGGCGGAAGTGCTGCTTCAGCTCTTCCGTCACCTTCGCCTTCATCCGGTTGTAGGTGGTGGTGGTGTCGGTGCCGGACTGGAAACCCGTCATGACGCCCTTGGAAATATCCCGGGTGCCGAGGTTGGTGGTCATGATGATGACCGTGTTCTTGAAGTCCACCACCCGGCCCTGGCTGTCAGTCAGGCGACCGTCTTCCAGGATCTGGAGGAGCGAGTTGAACAGGTCCGCGTGGGCCTTCTCGACCTCATCGAACAGCACCACCGAGAACGGACGGCGCCGCACCTTTTCGGTGAGCTGCCCACCCTCTTCGTAGCCCACATAACCGGGAGGGGCACCAAAGAGCCGGGACACCGTGTGCTTCTCGGAGTATTCGGACATGTCGAGGGTGATCAACGCGTCCTCATCACCGAACAGGAATTCCGCCAGGGCCTTGGCGAGCTCGGTCTTACCGACACCGGTGGGGCCGGCGAAGATGAATGATCCACCCGGCCGTTTCGGATCCTTCAGCCCGGCACGTGTGCGCCGGATTGCCTGCGAGATCGCCTTGATGGCGTCGTTCTGGCCGACGACCCGCCTGTGCAGCTCGTCTTCCATCTTGAGGAGCCTCGTGGACTCTTCTTCGGTGAGCTTGAAGACCGGAATACCGGTTGAGTTGGCGAGGACCTCAGCAATGAGTTCCTCATCGACCTCGGCAATGTCATCGAGACCGCCCGACTTCCAACGACGCTCCTTCTCCATCCGCTCGTCATGAAGCTTCTGCTCCTTGTCGCGCAGTGAGGCGGCACCCTCGAAGTCCTGCGCATCGATCGCCGACTCCTTCTCCCGCTTGACGTCCGCAATGCGGTCGTCAATTTCCTTCAGCTCGGGCGGGGCGGTCATCCGGCGGATACGCAGCCGCGCACCAGCCTCATCGATCAGGTCGATTGCCTTATCGGGCAGGAACCGGTCCGAGATGTAACGCTCGGCGAGCGTCGCAGCCGAGGTGAGCGCCTCGTCGGTGATTGACACGCGGTGATGTGCTTCGTAACGGTCCCGCAGGCCCTTGAGGATCTCAATGGTGTGCGCCACTGACGGTTCCTGCACCTGAATGGGCTGGAATCGACGCTCCAGGGCCGCATCCTTCTCGATGTGCTTGCGGTACTCGTCGAGGGTGGTGGCGCCAATGGTCTGCAACTCCCCCCGGGCGAGCATCGGCTTCAGTATCGAAGCGGCATCAATTGCACCTTCTGCGGCTCCCGCACCCACCAGGGTGTGGATCTCGTCGATGAACAGGATGATGTCGCCGCGGGTGCGAATTTCCTTGAGCACCTTCTTGAGGCGTTCCTCGAAGTCTCCGCGGTACCTGGATCCTGCCACCAGCGACCCGAGGTCGAGGGTGTACAACTGCTTGTCCTTGATCGTCTCGGGCACGTCACCGCGGACAATTGCCTGCGCGAGACCTTCGACGACTGCCGTCTTGCCGACGCCTGGCTCACCGATCAGAACAGGGTTGTTCTTGGTGCGGCGCGACAGCACCTGCATCACGCGTTCCATTTCCAGGGCACGCCCAATAACCGGGTCAAGTTTGCCTTCGCGGGCAGCCTGGGTGAGGTTCCGCCCAAACTGGTCAAGGACCACCGAACCGGCTGGGGTGCCTTCCTGCTGCTGGCCGCCCACTGACGCAGGCTCTTTGCCCTGATACCCGGACAGCAGCTGGATCACTTGCTGGCGGACACGGTTGAGGTCGGCGCCAAGCTTGACCAGTACCTGGGCTGCGACGCCTTCACCCTCACGGATGAGCCCGAGCAGGATGTGCTCGGTGCCAATGTAGTTGTGGCCGAGCTGCAGCGCTTCCCGCAGCGAAAGCTCAAGTACCTTCTTGGCGCGCGGGGTGAACGGGATGTGGCCGGACGGTGCCTGCTGGCCCTGGCCGATGATCTCCTGGACCTGCTCACGGACGGCGCCGAGGGAGATGCTGAGGGATTCGAGCGCCTTTGCGGCGACCCCTTCACCCTCGTGGATGAGCCCGAGCAGGATGTGCTCGGTGCCGATGTAATTGTGGTTGAGCATGCGGGCCTCTTCTTGGGCCAGCACTACAACACGACGGGCGCGGTCGGTAAATCTCTCAAACATGGGGCACACTCCTAGCTAACGCGTAATTCGATGCTACGTGTCCTGCACAGGCTTTTGGAGCGTGTTCGCCACAGGCGAGATATCACACCCACCTGCGACTGCGCCCCAGGGGGCGCAGTCCGGTTCCTCTTTAGCGCTGAGCTGCCCGGTAGGCCTCGACGATTTCGCTGTTGACGCGTCCACGCGCCGAGACATTGTGGCCATTGGCTCGCGCCCATTCACGCACCTGGGCTGCTTCCTGGTTACGACCCGGCGTCGCCACCCGCGCTTTTACCTGCGTGCTGCGGCGGGCCCCGGATACGTAATTGCTCATAGCGGCCCTGAGTTCTTTCGCATGGGATTTTGAAAGATCTATTTCATACTGCACACCATCAAGGCCAAAACGTACGGTTTCATCAGCTTCGCCACCGTCGAGGTCATCGATCAGGAGGATCTTTACTTTTTGTGCCACGGTTAGCTCCTGCGTTTTGTACTGAATTTATATGTAACTCTAATTATGGGCTAGGCAGACAGTAATCGTCAAAGTGTGAAAAATCCTACTTTTGGGAACTTTTTCGAAAAGGCGAACAAAACTACTTCATCGGGACTCGGCTGGGTCCTCGTGATCGGGCGTTGCAACTGGCGCTTCCTGCTGTGCCTGGGCCTGACGCTCCTCGGCCTGGCTCATTGCTTCGCGCTCAGCCCTATCCGCGTTGAAAATGGACCGCATGACAAAGTAAAAGATCGCCCCGACCCCTATCGATGGCAGCAATACCGCAACATACTCAAGCACGACTATCTCCAACTGGTTTCAGAATGGGAAACAGGATGGTTTCCCTAATACCTGCATTGGTGAACAGCATCACCAGTCGATCAATCCCAAGGCCGATGCCTCCCATGGGGGGTGCGCCATATTCGAGCGCGCGGAGGAAATCCTCATCGAACTGCATAGCCTCGTGGTCGCCGGCAGCTGCCTGCAGGGACTGCTCAACCAGGCGTGCCCTCTGCACCACCGGGTCGATGAGTTCAGAGAACGCCGTCCCTCGCTCCATTCCGCCGATGATCAGGTCCCACGCCTCAATCAGAGCGGGATCCTCCCGGTGCGGCCGGGCCAGCGGCTGGGCCGAGGGAGGGTAGTCGTAGACAAAAGTAGGCTGGATCAGGGTCGGCTCAACCAGCTCGCCGAACAATTCGAGGACAAGCTTTTCGCTGCCCCATTCCGGCGCAATCTTCACCTGGTGGATTTCGGCGATATTCCGGAGCTCCTCAGCGGATGTCTCCGGAGTTACCTCGCTACCCACTACCTCCGAAAGCCCCGGGTACACGCCGAGCCACCGCCATTCCCCATCAAGGTCAATCACGCCGGCCTCTGTTTCGATGGTCCGTGTGCCCAGGATGTCCGCACAATTAAGAATGATTTCCTTCATTCGTTCGGCCATTCCGAACTGGTCGGTGTACGCCTCGTAACACTCCAGCATGGTGAATTCGGGGCTGTGAGTTGAGTCGACCCCCTCATTGCGGAAAATCCGGCCAATCTCATAGACCCGGTCTATTCCGCCGACGACCGCCCGCTTCAAATAAAGCTCCAGTGCGATTCGAAGAGTCATTTTCTGATCGAAAGCGTTGAGATGGGTTTCAAACGGTCGTGCAGCAGCACCGCCATGCACCAACTGCAGCATTGGCGTTTCTACTTCTACATATTCCAGCGAGTGCAGAGTTTCCCTAATGGATCGCACGATAGCGGCCCTGGTTCGAACCATCTCCCGCGCTTCTTCGCGCACCATCAGATCGACGTAGCGTTGCCTGACCCGGGTTTCCTCGCTGACTCCCGTATGCAGGGTTGGCAGCGGACGCAGTGCCTTTGAGGCCATGCTCCACCCGTCCGCCATGACCGAGAGCTCCCCGCGCCTGGAACTGATTACTTCACCGTGCACTTCAACGTGGTCCCCGAGGTCCACCAGCGCTTTCCAGTCCGCAAGCGACTGGTCACCAATTTCGGCCAGGCTGAGCATGGCCTGAAGCCTGGCCCCACCACCCTCCTGCAGCGTCGCGAAACACAGTTTCCCGGTGTTGCGAATGAACACCACTCGACCCACCACCGACACCATCTCACCGGTGGTGGCTTCAGCGGGCAATTGCCCAAACTCTTTCCGCAGCTCGGCCAACGAGTGTGTGCGCGCCGGCTTAACCGGGTAGGCCTCATCCCCCCGTTCGAGCAGCCGCTCGCGTTTCTCCATGCGGATACGCATCTGCTCGTTGGTTTCGTCGGCGTTGCCCACGACATCGGCGAGGACTGATTCTTTGGCGGTGCTGGAATTATCTGGGGTCACGAGATATAAGTTTACCGGCTGCTTTTCGCCACCCGGATTTGCAGCCGATCAAGATCGTGGTTCGGTCAGGACCCCAGCGGAGCGTTATCAATTAGTCTGACCGTTCCAACCTTCGCCGCGATCAGCGCCAATGCCTCTCCGGTGAAGGGTGTCTGGCGGCAGTTGAAAGCCAACGGTTCGAGCGTCGAGGGGTGGACAACCTCAAAATAGTCCAGTTCCACCAGCGGCTGGCTAGTGACCAATGCCACTGCGGAGTCCAGGTCCAGCGGCTCATTCCGTTCCGCCCGACCCTCCAGGAGACGTAGCGCACGTGACAGCACCAACGCTGCTTCTTCTTCGGCCGACGTCAGGAAACGGTTGCGGCTGGAGAGCGCCAGCCCATCAGCGGTCCTGACCGTTGGTACCGTGACAATTTCGGCGGGGAAGTCCAGGTCCCGAACCATCCGGCGGATCAGGGCAAGCTGCTGCGCATCCTTCTGGCCAAAATAGCACTTGAACCCGGCGTCAACTGTTGGCGCCGTAAGGTGCAGCAGTTTCGCTACCACCGTGAGCATTCCGTCGAAATGCCCTGGCCGGGCGGCCCCTTCAAACTTTTCACCGAGGGCACCGGAGTTGAGGGAAACAAGCGGTGGGCCGTCCGGATACATCACCGTCTCCGATGGGGCAAAGACCACCTCTGCCCCGCAGCTGGCCAACAGTTCCAAATCCTGATCCAGTTGCCGCGGGTAGCGTTGCAGATCGGTTCGTTCACCGAATTGCAGCGGATTGACGAAGATTGAGGCGACCACTACGTCGTTGTTTTTGCGTGCCGCCCTCACCAGCGCCGCGTGCCCGTCGTGGAGGGCACCCATGGTGGGGACAAAGCCGAGGGTGGGACGCCGCTCACCGCGGGGTGTTCCCGGGCGTCGGTCCAGGAGGTCGGCGGTGGTCTCAGCTAGTTCGGCCGGGGTCCTGACCACCGTCGGGCGGTTCGAACCATTCACGAGGTGCCCGACGTATCGAGTGCGAGGGCATGGGCGATTGCCGCACCCTGTGCGTGGCTGAGAAGTCCCCGTTCGACGGCCCGTCGGGCGGTGGCAACCGCCAGTGAACGGTAGGCGGCGCGGATGTCCTCGGAGGGTTGGTCTTTCAAAGCCGCCATGTGCGCCTCGACGGTCCCTATGTCGCCGCGTGCCACTGGCCCGGTAAGCGCTCCCTCGCCTGCTGATAGAGCGTTTTCAAGTGAAGCCCGCATCAGTGGTCCGAGCATTCGGTGGGGTTGCTCAACGCCAATGTCAGAGAGCAGTTGGGTCGACTGAGCGGTGATCGTCACAAGATGGTTCGACGCGTGAGCCAGTGCCGCGTGGTACAGCGGCCGGTGAGCTTCTTCAATCGCCACCGGTTCCGCACCCATTTCGACTACCAGTGCCTGGGCGACCGGAAGCACGGCTGTTGGCGCGGTAATCCCGAAGCTGCAGTCGGGCAGGCGAGCGAGGTCAAGGCTCATGCCGGTAAAGGTCATCGCAGGGTGCAACGCCAGCGGAATGGCTCCTAGCTTGCGGGCTGGGTCCAGCACCGAAATACCGAACCGCCCGGAGGTGTGGGCAACGAGTTGCCCGGGCTGCCATGCCCCGAGCACGGCCAGACCCTCGACGAGTTCCGGAAGCGCATCATCGGGAACCGCGATCAGGACCAGCTCGGACCGCTCGATGATCTCCGGAATCTCCAGCACCGGCACGCCGGGCAGGAGCATTTCCGCACGTTCCCGACTCGCCTCAGAAACAGCCGACACCCCGATAATTGCGTGGTCGGCGGCGCGCAGTGCTGCACCGAGCACCGCTCCTACCTTGCCGGCGCCAATGACTCCGACCCCGAGTCGGCCCGGGCGCCGTGCCCCGCTACCGCTCGCCATCTCGAGGGGTTCCTTCCTCATCCACCGACATTTCTTCTAGCTCCTCAGGTTCGTCGTCCGGTCGTGTCGCTCCGTCATAGGTTGGCGGCGGTGGCATCAGCGTGGCGTCTGCAACCTCCACCGGCCTCATCCACTGCTCCGGCAGACTGCGGCGACGCGCCTCAGCGGCGCGGATGCCCTGTTCGTGAAAGAGCCGCCAGGCGGTGTCCTCATCGACCTGCTGGATCCGTGGGCTGACCGGCCCCGGAGTGGTATGAAGCAATAGGTCGACGACCCGGAATCGCCGGTACACCGGCCCCTGGTGAAGTGCCAGCGATTGGGTCCGTTCGTGCGGGACCACGGCAAGGTTCCGCCAGAAGAATCCCGACCGGATCAGGAGAGCCGTCCTGGTGACCGCGAAGCCGTTGCGGCGCCATTCCAGCGGCCCAATCCACCGTGCACGCCGCGGGGTCGAGAGGAACCCGGCCCGGCTGTCTCTCCCCTCCATTCCGGCGGTAAAAACGTCGAGGGGTTCGTCAGTGCCGGGGTCTGGGAGGACCAGGGCCAGGATCTGTAGGACGTCCTGCCGGGTGCCTACGGGCAGGAGCGTTGCCCGCGCCTGGGCGTCTCCCGATGCTGAAATGCCGTATCCGGCTACGTTGACTGTCATCCGGTACCAGCCCTTGGCCCGCCAGAGCGGGGGCTGGGTAATTCCGACCGCCTGGATTCGCCCGGGTGGGACGGTCTGTGTCCGGGTATCCAGCAGCCCGTAGCGGACCCGGATGCCGTCCGGGGAAATAGCGGCCCGGAAGTTGAACCCGTTCTTGATGCTGCTCCAGTAGCCTCCGGCAACACCTAGGCCCAACGGTATTATCACCGCGAGCGGCGCCGCCTGCTCAAGGATCACCGCCAGGACAACCACCACTGCCACACCGATGATGAGGAAGATGGTGGTTCCTGAGAGAAGCGCGGCTGCGATCACCCGCCCGGGTTTCAGAGCCAACACCTCGCGCTCGGGTGCCTCCTGAATATCGTCGGGGTTATCGGGGTCAATGCTGACCCCCGCTGCCCGGGCCAGGATGGTGGCGCGCAAGCGTTGCGCATCGCTGAGTTTGAGGAATGCGAGCTTGACAGCGGACTCGCCTGCGTCAGCCACTTCGAATTTTAGTTCCGCCAGGCCAAAGACCCGCGCCAGGAAGGGTTGCACCACGTCGATGGCCTGTACCCGGTCAAGCCGTGCCTGCCGGTTCTGCCGAAACACTATCCCCGAGTTGACCTTCACATGCTCGGCCGTCACCTGATAGCGCGTGAAGTACCACGACAGAAGGAAGCCAATCGCGACGAGCACCACGATCCCGGCAATGGCGGCGATGGTCCACGGCAGCCGCGCCCCGCCGTCGGACAGGTTGGGAATACCATCACCGCTGAGGAGGCTCTCAAACAGGTCTTGGCCCGCAAAAAAGGCGATTGCGATCAACGCAATCCAGCCCCGCACCAGTGGGGAAATTACGTGCACCCGGCGCCATTGATTGTCGGAGGTCGCCAGCAGTGACTCATCCGGAACGACCGGGTCCTCATGGGGTGTCTGGTCGTGGGTTGTCACAGTCCGGCCAGCTTCGCCTCACCACGGGCAGAGAGTTGCTCGCGCAGCCGTGCGCCTTCGTCTGCTGGCAGCCCCGGGATGGAAGCGTTGGTGCCGGGGGAAGCGGTGTGCATCTTCAGGGTGCATAATCCGAAGGCCCGTTCGATTGGGCCGACAGCGACGTCCACGTACTGCATCCGCCCGTAGGGCACCACCATGGTCCGTTGGTAGAAGACCCCGGTACGGATCAACAGGTCTTCGTGCCGCTCCGCGTAGCCGATAGCCCTGACCTGCCGTGGCAGCAGAATTCCTCGCCAAACGGAAAGAACCAGCGCCCCGATCGGCAGGGCCCAGGCTACCCACATGGGTGGGAAGCCCCACCAGATGTCGGTGAGACGCAGGATCAGGGGAATGCTGAAGATGGCGACGTTGATGATCGTGCCGATCACCCAGCCGAGCAGGCGCACCCTCAGATACTTCGGTGATACCCGTGTCCACTCCAGACCGGCCGGATCAATAGGTTCCTTACGCATACTCCCCCTCGTCATTGCGACCACTTTCCCCGTCAACGCCGGTGGCACCGTCGTCGGGCGGCAGCCGGCAGAATCCCTGCACCATCAGCCCCACAACGATCATCACCATGCCGCTGGCCACCAATGCGACCGTGCCCCAGACTGAGGCTGTCACACCGCGCACGGCGACGAGCGAAAGCTGATCCACCAGAATGCCCAGGTGCCAGCCGGCGTTCAATGCGCCAGCGTACGCTGTCGCCTGGGCCAACACCACGGTGCGGGCGGCGAGGATGGGGTTGAGCGGCCGGTCGCGGCGCCCGTTCCGCCAGCGCTGGACCCGGATCCCGAAGATGAGCGTTACGGTCAGGATGGCCGCCACCGTCAGCAGCGAACTCAAGTGCAGTGTCGGAACCGGAAAACCGTTCCGGCCCGCCCACCAGTTCATCATCCAGCCACCAATACCGGCAACCACTCCGAATGCTGCCAGCCAGCCGACCTTTAGGGTACCCACTGAGTGTCGGCCCCCTCATACGGTCGGATTCCTGTGCGGTCCGCGGTGTCATTGACCAGCTCGGTTACCAGGCGCCCGTCAAGCAGCGCAGTAGAGTCCATCCAGGCCCAGGGTTGCAGGACAAATGCCCGCTCGGCTGCCCTGGGATGCGGGATGGTCAGTCGCTCGTCGTCTGACCTGAAGTCGCCGAAGGTGATGATGTCGATGTCGAGAGTCCTCGGTCCCCACCTGACGTCCCTGGTCCGGTGATGCTTTTCCTCTACCGACTGACAGTGGGTCAGGAACTCGTAGGGTCCCAGATCGGTTTCGACTTCGATCACCATGTTCAGGTACTCCGGCTGATCCGCCGGACCCCCGACCGGGATCGACCGTACCACCGGTGAAACCTCACGCAACCGCACCCGGGCGCTGTCCACCAGGTCGGCGACGGCGAGGGACAGGGTGCTGTGACTGTCGCCAAGGTTGCTCCCCAACGCCAGCACCGAGCGCACCCGTTCGGTCACGAGGCTTCCTGGCCGATCCGGGTGCGCACTAGCGAAACAGCGACGTCCCCAAACGGCACCGGAATCGGCGCCCGTGGTTTGTGAACCGTTACCTGAACCGTCTCGGCCGGGAACGACGCGAGAAGCCGCGACGCTATCCGTTCGGCTAGCGCTTCGATGAGGTTCAGGGGGTCGCCGGTGATGACCGCGGCAACCTGCTCAGCGACGTCACCGTAATGTGCGGTGGTGGTGAGGTCGTCGGTGGCGCCCGCCTCGCGGAGATCGAGATGCAGGACGACGTCGACGACGAATGGCTGACCGTCCCTGCGCTCGGACTCGAAAACGCCGTGGAAACCTACTGCGGTTATTCCGGTGATCGTGATGGTGTCCTGCTGGACCGGTGTCATGTCGGGACCTAGCCGGTCCACGCGGCGGAAACCTTGACGGCGTCCAGGTTGGGCCCGACCTCATGCACGCGTACACCCCAGGCGCCTGCGGCCGCGGCCAGCGCCGACACCGCAACGGTTGCCGAGTCGCGCTCCTGCGGTGCGGCTGCTTTGCCCGCCGAGGTGAGGAGCGTCCCCAGGAACCGCTTACGTGAAGCACCGATCAGGACCCGATGGCCCAGCGCGTTGAACCGGTCAATGGCGCGCAGGATTGTCCAGTTGTGGGCCTCATCCTTGGCAAACCCGAGGCCTGGGTCAAGGATGATCTGGTGTGGCTCCACACCGGCTGCGACGAAAGCGTCCCGAACCTGGCTCATTTCGGCGATCACCTCGTCGACGACATTTTCGTACTCGGCGAGTGAGCCCATCGTCGCGGCCGTGCCGCGGCGGTGCAGCAGAACGTAGGGCACCTTCCGCTCAGCAATCAGGGCGGGCATCTCGGGGTCGTAGTCCAGGCCGGAAACGTCGTTCACCAACGCAGCGCCGGCGTCGAGCGCTGTCCCTGCCGTCGAGGCGTGCATGGTGTCCACGCTGACGAGGGCACCGGCCTTCACCAGGGCCTTAACCACCGGCAGGATCCGTTTCTGTTCCTCGTCCGGACTGACCAGGTCAGCGTTGGGGCGGGTGGATTCGCCCCCCACATCGATGATGTCCGCGCCGGCGTAATGCATCCTGAGGCCTTCCGCGATAGCCTCATCGGCGCTGGTGAAGCGCCCGCCGTCGCTGAAGGAATCAGGGGTGATGTTCAGTACACCCATCACGAGTGAACGGTCGGTGGGTAGGTCTGCCAGGGTCTTCGCCACTCTGGAGACCCTCAGGACAGGAATTGGTGATGTGGCGGGTCCGGTTCCCGGCGCCGCAGCGAGTGAATCCATCGGTATGTGGTGTCCTATCTTCCGAGTATCAGGCTCATGGCTTCGGCACGGGTGGCGGGGTCGCGCACCTGGCCGCGGACGGCTGAAGTGACAGTTTTCGCTCCAGGTTTGCGAACTCCACGCATTGACATGCACATGTGTTCGCACTCGATAACCACAATGGCACCCTTTGGCTGCAGGTGCGTCATGAGCGCCTCAACAATCTGGGTGGTGAGCCGCTCCTGCACCTGGGGGCGGCGCGCGAACACTTCCACCAGCCGGGCCAGCTTACTTAGCCCGGTGACACGCCCCTCCGCCGAGGGGATGTACCCGATGTGGGCTGACCCGTGGAAAGGAACCAGGTGATGCTCGCAGGTGGAGTAGAACGGGATGTCCTTGACCAGGACCAGCTCTTCATGATCAATTTCGAAGGTGGTGGAGAGGATTTCCGCTGGGTCCTGATGGAGCCCCGCGAAGAACTCGGCGTAGGCCTTTGCAACCCGTTTGGGGGTTTCCACCAGCCCGTCCCGGTCGGGGTCCTCTCCAATGGCAGCAAGGATTTCCCGCACTGCACGTTGGATTCTGGGCTGGTCTACTGGGGAACCGGCCGCTTCAAGGGCCGCCGAGAACACCTCGTCGTCGAATTCGGTCACTGAACCAATCCTACGCGGTACCTGCAATCCCACCGTTTAGGGCTGGGAACTCTCTGCGCCACCTTTGCCGGGTGAGCCTTCGCCGGACTCGGGCTCAGGCAGATCGTTGCCGTGAACATCAAAGTCGCCAACGATTTGCGCGTCAGCAATCTGATCCTGGGGTGCAACGGTCTCGGGCGCAGGTTCGCCGGCCTCGCTGGCTTCCTCGCGCTCCTTCTTTGAGACCACCGGAGGCAGGGCGTGTACCGGACGGGAATCCTTGGACAACCAGACGTCGCGCAGGTCACGCTTGCGGATTTCGGTGAACACCTCCGCGATTTCCGCCTGGTTCAGTGTCTCCCGCTCCAGCAACTCCAGCGCGACACGGTCCAGCACATCCCGGTTCTCGGTCAGAATTTCGTACGCCTCGTCATGGGCGTTGTCGATCAGCCTGCGGATCTCTTCGTCGACGATGTACGCGATGTGATCAGAGTAATTGCGCTCGTGACCCATGTCCCGTCCGAGGAACGGCTCACCTCCACCCTGCCCGAGCTTGACCGAACCGATCCGCTCGCTCATCCCGTACTGGGTGACCATTTTGCGGGCCGTGGCAGTTGCCTTCTCGATGTCGTTGGATGCACCAGTCGATGGGTCGTGGAAGACGATCTCCTCCGCTACCCGGCCGCCCATGGCGTAGGCCAACTGGTCCAGCAGCTCATTGCGGGTGATCGAGTACTTGTCGTCGCTGGGCAGCACCATCGTGTAGCCCAGGGCGCGGCCACGCGGGAGGATGGTGACCTTAGTGACCGGGTCGGTGTTGCGCAGGGCGGCCGCTACCAGGGCGTGCCCACCCTCGTGGTAGGCGGTGATCTTGCGTTCCAGTTCCTTCATGACCCGGCTGCGCTTCTGCGGTCCGGCGATCACCCGGTCAATCGACTCGTCAAGTGCCCGGTCGTCGATCAGTTGGGCATTTGAACGTGCGGTCAGGAGGGCCGCCTCGTTAAGGACGTTGGCCAGATCAGCGCCGGTAAAACCTGGGGTCTTCTTGGCTACCGAACGGAGGTCCACCCCCGGAGCCATCGGCTTGCCCTTGGAATGCACCGTGAGGATGTGTTCCCGGCCCAGCATGTCGGGTGCTTCAACCCCAATCTGCCGGTCGAAGCGTCCGGGCCGAAGGAGCGCAGGATCCAGGACGTCGGGCCGGTTGGTGGCAGCGATGAGGATGACGTTCGATGTTGCATCGAAGCCGTCCATTTCAACCAGTAGCTGGTTCAGGGTCTGCTCGCGCTCGTCGTTGCCGCCGCCGACGCCGGCGCCACGGTGGCGTCCGACGGCGTCGATCTCGTCAACGAAAATAATCGCGGGCGCGTTCGCTTTGGCCTGCTCGAACAGGTCACGGACCCGTGAAGCGCCCACGCCGACGAACATTTCCACGAAGTCGGAGCCGGAGATGGAATAGAACGGAACCCCCGCCTCGCCGGCTACCGCTCGGGCCAGCAGGGTCTTGCCGGTCCCCGGGGGACCGTAGAGCAGTACACCCTTGGGAATTTTGGCACCGAGGGCCTGGAACTTGGCCGGTTCCTGCAGGAATTCCTTGATTTCGTGGAGTTCCTCGACCGCCTCGTCAGCGCCGGCGACGTCGTTGAAGGTGACCTGCGGCATGTCCTTGGTGACGAGCTTCGCCTTGGACTTGCCGAACTGCATCACCTTGGATCCGCCGCCCTGCATCCGGGAGAGCAGGAACCAGAAAATGGCGCCGATGATCAGGAGGGGCAGGAGTAGACCGAGCAGGCTGGTGAACCAGTTGCTTTCGGCTGGCTGATCAGTGAAACCGTCGACGTCGGAGGTGTTGATCGCTGCAACCACGTCCTCCGCACGGGCGGTGCTGAAGAAGAACTGGACGCTGCGGCCCATATCCTCGTAGTCGTCACGCAGCGTGAGATCAACCCGCTGGTCGCCGTCGTAAATCTTGGCCTGCTCCACCTGGTTGTCGTTAAGCAGGTCCAGCCCAACATTGGTGTCAACCCGCGAACTGCTGGTACTGAACAGGTTGGGCAAAATGATCAGCAGCGCCACCACGGCGAGCACAATCCAAAAGATGGGCCCCTTGAAAAGGTTCTTAAATTTCATTCGTCTCAGGGCTGCGAGACCCTGTCCCTCCTGCTTAACAAACCAAATATCGCTTACGGCAACGCGGTCCGCGCGCAGCGAAAGCTGCTACCCAAGCTTTACACCGTCTTCACACAACCACGCACCAAATTGCGCATAAGTTCCCTATGGGCGGACAGATTTCGAGTGTGCCCGCCCCGCTGGTGACCCGGTCTACTCGTAGACGTGCGGGGCGAGGGTACCGATGAAGTCAAGGTTGCGGTACTTTTCTGCGAAGTCCAGGCCGTAGCCGACCACAAACTCGTTGGGAATGTTGTAGCCGACGTACTTCACGTCGATGCTGACCTTCGCGGCGTCTGGTTTCCGCAGGAGGGTGCAGATCTCAACGGAGGCCGGTCCGCGGGACTGCAGGTTGGACTTCAGCCAGGAAAGGGTCAGACCCGAGTCAATGATGTCCTCCACGATAAGGACGTGCTTTCCCATCAGATCGGTTTCCAGGTCTTTGAGGATACGCACCACCCCCGAAGACTGGGTGCCAGAGCCGTATGACGATACCGCCATCCAGTCCATGGTGACGTGGGAATGCAGTGCACGCGCCAGATCAGCCATCACCATTACTGCGCCCTTCAGTACACCGACGATCAGGATGTCCCGGCCGGCGTAGTCGGCGTCTATCTGGGCCGCCAGCTCGGCTACGCGCTGCTGGATTTCCTCTTTTGTGTAGAGAACATGCTTGAGGTCGTCATGGACGTCCTGTGAATCCACCAATTGCTCCTGAGGGTTTGGATAGGGCGGCACCGAAGGGCTTAGGAAAGTGCGCGGTTGTTTCTAAAGACAAGACTGCCATAGCTTGGGTCCCCTTGGGGAACGGATTTCCCGCGCACCTGACGGTGCACGCTGATGAATCCGCCAAGTTGCACCGGGCCGGCAGAGCCACGGCGCTCCAGCAACGTCTCTGTCGCACGGATCCTTTCAAAACTCGGCTGTTCCCCGCCGAGCCGGACGGCAGTGAGGGCCAGGACGCGCTGCCGGAGGGATGGCGGCAGCGCGCGGAGTGCGTCTTCGGGGAGCAGGATGTCGTTGCCGTCGAGCACGTGCAGTTGCTCATACTTTTCCAGGCTGACCCGATCCAGATAGTCGGCGTCCTGCGCCAGAATGCGTGAGGTGCGATACAGTGCCCGGGCCACCCCTGGGCCGAGCTGGTCTTCCAGGTAGGGCAGTACCTGGGTTCGGACCCGGGAACGAGCGAAGCTGGGATCAGAGTTTGACGGATCATGCCAAGGTTCAAGGCCCTCGAAACGGCAAATTTCGACCGTCTCCTCACGACGCAGTCCCAGAAAGGGCCGAAGGTAGCGGCCGCGCTGGGCCGGCATGCCGGCGAGGGACCTGGTGCCGGATCCGCGCGCCAACCCCAGCAGCACCTGCTCCGCCTGGTCATCAAGTGTGTGGCCAAGGAGCACCGCTGAAGCACCCAGTTCGGCTGCAGCCGCGTCCAGAACCCCGAACCGGGCCGTACGCGCCGCCGCTTCCGGTCCCATGCCTGTCTGGTCGACAGTGACTGCCCGTACACTCACCGGTTCCAGCCCCAGCTCTGTGAGCTTGGTTGCCGTCTGCGCGGAGACCGCTGCACTGTCTGGATGGAGGCCGTGATCCACTACCACCGCTCCTACCCGGTACCGTCCGGAGCGGGCTGAGTGTGCTGCGACGGATGCCAGTGCCAAAGAGTCGGGTCCTCCGCTGCAGGCCACCAGGATGAGAGACCCCACCGGGGTTCCCCCCGATTCAAGGGCGTGTTGCAGCAGGTTGCGGGCGTTGGCCACCACCGGGCTGAGCCGGGGTCGCCTAACCACCGTTGCGCAACCCCATCCGGGCGATCCACTTGTCAGGGGCATGGATTTCTTCCTCAGTCGGAAGGTGCTCTGCACTGGTCCAGACGCTGTTGAATCCCTCCATGCCCACCCGGTCCACGACCCGGCGCACAAACCTCGCACCGTCGCTGTACTGCCGCATCTTGGCATCGAGCCCAAGGACCCGCCGCAGGAATTTCTCCACCGGTCCGCGTGACTTTCCCCGCGCGTTGAAGCGGCGGCGAATGGTTTTGACGCTCGGGACGATGCTTGAGTCAACGGCGTCCATCACCACGTTCGCGTGCCCTTCGAGGAGGCTCATGACGGCGGTGAGGTGTGACATGCGAGCCTTGTCCTGCGGATCCTGGAGCAGGGAGAGGATTCCGTTGTCGCTGTCTTTGGGGTCGCTGTCCTTGCTGTCACTGTCGGTGGGAGCACCGCCGCTGGTGAGACCCTTTGCCGCCTTGGCCAGTCGGTCGGAGAGTCCATCCGCCTTATCCAGCAGCCCCTCGGTCAGCTCGGAAATGTGCGCCAGCATGTGGTCCTTCAACCAGGGTGCGGCGGCGAACTGGACCCGGTGGGTTTGCTCGTGAAGGCATACCCACAACCGGAAGTCGGCAGGCTCTACGTTCAGCTCACGCTCCACCGCGAGGATATTGGGGGCTACGAGCATCAGGCGCCCGCCTGATCCGTTTTTCGCCGGCCCGAAGGGGTCGTATTGTCCAAGCACCTTTGAGGAGAGGAAGGCCAGGATTGCACCGAACTGGGCACCGGTGAGGGTTCCGCCGAGCGCGGCACTGGCGGTGGTGAGCTGCTCCTTTTTGGTGCGTGAAAGATGCTCCAGCGCTGGCGCCATCAGCGCCTGGAAGCTCTGGGTGTTTGCCTTCGCCCAGGACGCCCGATCCACGATCAACAGATCGGAGTCCCGCAGGTCCTTGGCGGCGTCGAGCCCGGTGATCTGGTGGACGTAGCCGATCGATGCGTCAGCAGCGGCGCGGAGTTCAGCGACAACCTCGGCAATCTCCCGTGGACTGACCTGCGGCCCAGCGGACGTGAGTTTGGCCGCGCTAGCGGCAGCCAGCTCCCAGTTGATGAGTTGAGGCGGTGCCTTGTGGCGGACAGTGGACGAAAAGTTGCTCTCCATGTGGTCCATTCGACCACACTAGCCTGTGAAGATTGGCGCAGCTATCGGCAACCGCAACCCGCGATGGCCGCTGCCGTCCGGTCGATTGCGGTACGCGCCGCGACAGTGTTTCCGTCCAATTCTCCGGCAATAAACGAGAACACCAGAAGCCGTCCGTCAACAGTGACCACGTACCCGCTGAGCGCGGTCACCGCGTTGAGTGTTCCCGTTTTTGCTCTCACCAGACCGGCGCCGTTAGCGGCAGGACCCTGCAGCTCATACCTATCCTGCAGGGTGCCGGATAGTCCAGCAATCGGCATGCCCCCCAGGGCCGCGACGAGCGCAGGATCTTCGGAGATTGCCAAGGCCCGCACCACTGCGGCGAGCTGAGCTGGCGACACGTCGTTGCGCGGCGAGAGCCCAGCAGCGTCGCCGACTACCAGCCCCTCCCCGGGCACTCCCAACTGGCCCAGGACGCTATCGATGGTATCGGTGGCGCCACCAAACGATGCCGGCTGGCCAGCGGCTCCCNCCCGCCGCCAGCCGGGCGAGTGTCTCGGCGAGATAGTTGTCGCTGGTGAGAAGCATATGCTCAACCTGTTGTTCCACGGTTGCCGATGCGACCGCTGCCAGCTCGACGGCGTCGGCAGGCGCTGAGGCCCGAATGACTTCCGCCGCCACCTCCACACCGGCTTCGCTGCCAGCGGCGGCAAACGCCGCGCTGAAGGCCGTTGCGGCGTCGAATGCCGCGTCGGCTGAGCGGGGCCCCCGGGAGACGCCCTCTTCCACCCATGACGAATTGATCGCCAACGGGTAAATGGGACTTATCTCTCCTGCCGCAATGTCTCCCGGCAACCATCCTGCGTTGAGTGTGGGTCCCACGAACATCGTGTCATCGAGCAGGATGGTGAACGGTCCGTCAGCCGGGTCCACCGCGTCGAGGGTTTCATTGGCAAGGGTTTGCAGGCCGGCATGGCCCACCACCGCGTCCGGATCCGACTCCCCGGCGGACAGCAGCACGTCACCCCCAGCAACCAGCACCAGCTCGCTGCTTCTCGCACCGGCAACCACTGTTGTTTCGAACCGCCGCTCGGCTGAAAGCTTGGTCATCGCGGCGGCGGCGGTGAGCAGCTTCTGATTGGATGCCGGTAGCTGGTGAGCATCCCCATCCTGGTCGAAAAGGACATCGCCGGAGATGGCGTCCACCACCACCCCCGACAGGTTCCCAGGGCCGTCGAGCATGAGCTCGGCTTCGAGGGCTGCCGTCAGGAGCCCGGGATCTGGGAGCGGCGCTTCAGGGTCGAGTGCCGCTACGTGTGCAGGCGGAGTCAGCTCCGACGGCGGTATCTGGAGCTCAGGGGTGCTGGGCTGCGGCGTGGCTGCCGGCTCTTCGAGGGCGCGCACCACCGATGGAACAGCGGCAAACCCCAGGGGCACTGCCAGAACCGCGAACACGGCAACAAGGAGGGCTGCGGTGATCACGCGTGCGCCGCGGAGCATCCAGGTCCCCCAATCGATTGGCTGTCACACTGGTTCGAACCCACGAGATGCGCCCTCACCCTATATGTTTAAGATTAGACCGACGCGGCAGCCTTTGAGGCACACCGCCGCGCTGCCCCACAGGATTCCACAGGAGAGTGCCATGAACCTCGACGTCACCATCGAGATCCCCAAAGGATCACGCGTCAAGTATGAAATCGACCATGAGACGCACCGGCTACGCCTGGACCGTGTCCTCTTCACCTCAATGCAGTACCCCACCCACTACGGCTACTTCGAAAACACGCTCGGTGAGGACGGTGACCCGCTGGATGCGATGGTCATGCTCCAGGACTTCGACCTCCTCCCGGGTGTGTTGGTCGAGTCGCGTCCGATCGGCGTCTTCAACATGACCGACGACGGCGGCGGTGACGCCAAGGTGCTCTGCGTGCCCACCGACCCGCGCTTCAAGCACATCCAGGATCTCTCGGACGTGTCACCGTTCCTGCTCGATGAGATCAAGCACTTCTTCGAGCGGTACAAGGACCTAGAACCAGGCAAATGGGTGGAGGCAGCCGATTGGGCGGATCGGGAAGCCGCGGAGGCTGAGGTTGAGGCCTCACTGAAGCGGTTCCAGGACCTCGGGGAACAGCGGGAAGAGGACGAGCCACAGGGCCGCGACGTCGACGCCGATGTCGAGAACGCCACCACCACGCCGCAGGGCCGCTAGCAGGTTCAAAAACAACGTTTTCCGGTTGATTACACCGGTTAAGAGCATGGCTTCAGGCATACTGAAGCCATGCTCTACGTCTTAACGATCAACCAGCGTGACTCCCGTGAGGTGGGTGACCTGGTCAATGATCTACTGCGCGGGTTGCGTCATGTCGAAACCGTGGTGCCATTCCAGCGGTCAACGGGCGATGAACTGCAAGGTGTCGTCGATAACGCCGCCACTGCGATCGACGTCGCGCTTACGGCCCTGCGTCACCGGAGATGGCATGTTGGGATTGGCGTGGGTGGAGTTCACTCGCCCATCCCTGAAAACATTCTCGAAGCCCAGGGCTACGGCCTGGTGTACGCGCGACGGGCGGTCACCCGGGCGCAGAAGACCGGCGAACGCATTCCATTGGCCGTGGAGGGACCTGACTCGCAGGTAGCGGCGGAGGCTGAAGCGGTGCTTCGGCTGTTGGGGCAAATTGTGTTCACCCGGACCGAGGCCGAGTGGAATGTGCTGGATCTGCTGACCCCGGGCGCCCGGGGTCAGCAAAAGCTGATCGCCGCGGAACTGGGCATCACCACCCAGGCGGTCAGCAAGGCGGTGGTCAGGTCGCACTGGGTGGAGGAATGGGCAACCCGTCCGGCGGCCGCCAGGCTCCTCGACCTTGCGGCCGGTCCGGCGGCGCTACCACCAGCGACGCTGCCCTACGAATCGGGTAGCGTCTACTGACTGGGTGCCGCACGCTAGACGAGGGTGCGGAGGACCTTCGCGGCACCGTCGTCGTACACGCTGGCCGTCACTTCGGTTGCTGCCGCGAGCACTTCATCGGGTGACTGTCCCATCGCCACACCCCTGGCCGCCCACTCGAGCATCTCGATGTCGTTCCGACCATCACCGATGGCAACAGTGCCGGACGGGTCGATACCAAGACGTCGGCGAAGCAGTTCAAGAGCACTCGCCTTGGTGACACCAGCCGCGGCAATATCCAGCCAGGCCGTCCACCCCACCGAGTAGGTGACACCGTGCAGGCCAATCGCCTCGACCGCCTCCCCGAACTGTTCGGCAGTGCTGTCCGTGCTGAACACCACCACCCGCACCGCGGCCGCGTCAAGCATTTCGTCGAAGTCCACCGTATGGGTCTCGGCGCCGAAGCTGGCATCCTGAAACCGTTCGGTGGCAAGGAAATTTCCCTCGTCATCCTCAAGCGCATATTTGGCGGTGGGCAACTTCTCCCTCAGCGCGACGAGTGCTGGCCTGGGATCGAAGGTGACCCGATCAATAATTTCGAATCCGTGGGCCAGTGTCGGATCGACGCGTAGTGTCACTCCTCCGTTGGAGCACACGCTGTACCCGCTGGTGATGCCGATCTGTTTGATGATGGGCAGCGCCGCTCCCAGTGAGCGTCCCGTGGCGATGATGACCTGATGCCCAGCGTCGACAACCGCCCGCGCGGCATCACGGACCTCTTCGGACATAATTCCCTCGTGGTCCACGAGGGTACCGTCGACGTCGAGGGCGATGAGTTTGCGTTCGGTCTGCCGGTCCTCGATGCCTGCAGTGGAGAATTCTTTCATTACTCCAGTGAACCAGACTCGCTGCTCCCCGGGGTAGGTCGGCTCAGGATGCTCCGAGGACCGGGAGCACTTCCAGCCCGCCCAGGTAGGGACGGAGCGCCTGCGGAACCGTCACTGACCCATCGGCATTCTGGTGGTGCTCGAGGATAGCGACGATCCAGCGGGTGGTGGCGAGCGTGCCGTTGAGTGTTGCAACTGCCCGGGTGCCCTTCTGTCCCTCCGGTTGCCGCTCCCGAATGTTGAGGCGGCGGGCCTGGAAGGTGGTGCAGTTAGAGGTGGATGTCAGCTCGCGGTAAGCCTCCTGGGTGGGAACCCAGGCTTCGCAGTCGAACTTGCGGGCGGCGGACATGCCCAAATCCCCGGCGGCAGTATCGATCACCCGGTAGGGCAGTTCCACCTTGGCGAGCATTTCCTCTTCCCACGCGAGCATGCGGGCGTGCTCCGCGTAGGACTCTTCCTCGGTGGTGTAAGCGAACATTTCGACCTTGTTGAACTGGTGGACCCTGATGATTCCACGGGTGTCCTTGCCGTGTGAGCCAGCTTCCCGGCGATAGCAGGAGGACCAGCCGGCATAACGGACCGGCCCGCCGGAAAGGTCGAGGATCTCGTCGGAATGATAGCCCGCCATTGCTACTTCGGAAGTGCCCACTAGGTAGAGGTCATCCTCCGCCAGGCGGTAGATTTCGGCGTCGTGGGCGACGTCGAACCCAGTACCCTGCATGATTTCCGGGCGAACCAGCGTGGGGGTGATCATGGGGGTGAAACCAGCCTGAATAGCCTGGTCCATGGCCATGTTCAGCAGCGCAAGCTCCAGCCGGGCACCAACACCCTTGAGGAAGTAAAAGCGGGACCCCGAGACCTTCGCCCCCCGCTCCATGTCGATTGCACCGATCAGCTCACCGATTTCCAGGTGGTCCCTGGGGGTGAAGCCTTCAGCGCTGAAATCCCGTGGAGTGCCGACTGTCTTGATGACCTCGAAATCGTCCTCGCCGCCGGCCGGGACGCCGTCCTGGATGGCGTTCGGCAACCGGCGAAGGAGTGAGTCCTGATCCTGCCTGGCCGCTTCAGCCTCGACTGCCGCCGCCTTGACTGAGGCGGCAAGCTCCTTTACCTCTGCGAGCAGCGCCTGCTTTTCGTCACCTTTGGCCTGGGCGACCCGCTTTCCGAAAGCGTTCTGGTCTGCCCGGAGGGATTCGGCGCTGGTTACCACCTCACGACGGCGGGAATCAGCCGAAATGATCGCATCCACCAGCGCAACGTCGGCGCGGCGGGCTCGCTGCGAGGTGCGGAATTTCTCAGGGTTTTCGCGGAGTTCATTAACATCGATCACGAGCCAAGACTATCAATGGCGCAGGACGATTATCCCCGGCAGACACTTCATGGCGATACGCTGAGGTGCATCATGCCGATTCGCCTGATTCTCCTCTTTGTCCTGGCCCTTGCCGCTGCCGCCTCCGCAATGAGCTGGCTGGGGGTCCGCCGGTTGCATTCCCGGCAGCATCCAGCTCCGACGGCGCTGCCTCGCCTCCCGGCCCCGACGGGCCGCCAGCGGGTGGCCCTAATCATCCACCCCGGAAAACTCAACGCCGATCTTGCGCGCGGCCAGGTGGAAACGGCATGCGTTGACGCCGGGTGGGACCCGCCCCTGGTCTTTGAGACCACGGTCTCCGAGCCGGGTTTTGAGCAGGCGAGCCGGGCGCTGCGGGAGGGGGCCGACGTCGTCATCGCCGCTGGTGGTGATGGGACGGTTCGTGCCGTTGCCCGGGCACTGGCGCATCAGGATGCGGCGCTGGGGCTGCTGCCCTTGGGGACCGGGAACCTGCTGGCCCGCAATCTGGGGATTCCCGTGTCGGACCTGAAAGCCAGCGTGCGCGCTGCACTTCACGGCGACGGGCGGCGAATTGATATGGGCCGTATCGAGTTACACAACGAGCAGACCGGGTTCCGTGCCGAGCACGTCTTCCTGGTGATGGGTGGCGTTGGACTTGATGCAGTGGTCGTTGCGGCGACCAGCGACGTCCTGAAAAAACGGTTGGGTTGGCTGGCATACAGTGAGGCCGGGTTCCGCAGCCTCCCGGGGAGGCGCCAGCGGGTGAGCATTAGCCTCGACGGTCAGCCCGCTCAGAGCCGGAAGGTGCACAGCGTGCTTTTCGCCAATTGCGGGCGGCTGCCGGGCGGCATCGAACTGATCCCGAACTCGACCCTCGATGACGGTTATCTGGATGTTGTGGTGATGAGCCCGCGCAGCATAGTGGGGTGGATCTGGTTGGGGACCAAGATTGTCTTCCGCCCCCATAGCGTCATCCCGGTGATTAACTATTATCAGGCACGACGGGTCACCGTGACGGTAGCGGATCCTACAGAGACCCAGCTTGACGGCGACCTCTCCGGAGCCGTCACCTCACTTGACGTCAGCATTGATCCTGGCGCGTTGCTTGTCAGGGTCCCATCGTTCCCTGACCTGCAACGCACCAGATCAATGGCGCGAAGGACTAGGAGTTAGCGGGTGCCGCGGTCAGTGTCGGAATCCGTGTATTCTCCCTGAGGCCCGGTACCGTCCGCTGGATCTTCCTCGACGTCCGTGTACTCGCCCTCTTTCTCGGGGTCCTGGTCGCCGGTGTAGCCGCCTTCGGTCTCTTTTTCTTTCTGACCGCCGGTGTAGCCACCGCCGGGGATTGGCTCAAGGTTCTCGCTATTCGAGTCCGGGAACTCCCCTTTCGCCTGGCTGTTGATGAGCTGCTGCTCCTCGGAGAAGCGCAGATCATTGGCCTGGTCTCCGGCGTCCCCGCGGTAGTTTTCGTCAGAGGTGGCTCCGCCGCCCTCGTTTGGGTTGACGTCGCGTCCGTCGTTAGCTTGCTCGCTCATGGTGCGCCTTTCGTTGAACGGTTGCGCCGACCCCGGCGCCTTGAGTGAAGCCTACTGATGAACGGGTTCAACTGGGAAGGATCCCTAAGCTTTAAGCAGCCCGCGAACAGCCTTCTCGGAAGCCGAGTAGCTGGCAATCTCGATCACTTCGCCGGCCATGAACCGATCAACCAGCCGCGGATCAACATAGGAACGTTTGGCGACCGCCGGCGTGTTGCCCAGCTTTTCGGCAACTGCGCGCATTGTCGCCGCCACAGCCTTCTGCCGGGCGGTCTTACTGGTGGCCAATAGGTCGCTGCGGGCAAGGTCCATTGCTGCAACCACTGTGGCCTGCCAGGTCCGGAAATCCTTGGCCGTGAAGCCCTCGCCAGTGACCTGGCGGAGGAACCCGTTCAGTTGCGACGCGTCGACGCGATGCCATTCGCCGTCGGGGGTGCGGTAGGCCAAAGCGGTGTCCGCCTGCTCCCGCTTCAACATGGGCCGCATCGCCGCCGCAAGGTCCGCATCCTCAACGGATGATTCCCACCGCTGACCGCTCTTTCCCGGGAACTCAAAGGTGATCATCGGACCCTTGATCCGGACATGCTCCACCTGCAGGGTGGTGACCCCAAAGGATCCGTTGGTCTCCGCATACTGCTCGGAGCCGATTCGGAGTGACCCTGAGTCGACGATTCGTAGTGCAGCGGCAAAGGCTCGCTCCCGAGGAATACCCTCACTGCGAAGGCGGGTGGTGATGACTCGTCGGGCGGCGGGCAGCTTTTCCCCGAATTCAAGTGCACGATCGAACTTTTCGCGATCCTTCTTCTCCCGCCAGGCCGTGTGGTAGACGTATTGGCGGCGGCCCGCGGCGTCGGTACCCAGCGCCTGAATATGCCCATTGGGGTAGGGAGCAATCCAGACATCCTGCCATGCCGGCGGGATGGCCAAGTCCTTGATGCGTCGAAGATCAGCGGCGTCACGTAACGGGGTTCCGTCGGCTAGCCGGTAGCCGAACCCCTTACCGTGTCGACGGCGAGTAATGCCCGGCTTTTCACAGTCGCTGCGGCGAAGTCTGGGCATTGGGCCACCTTTCCGGATTGAGAAGATCAGCCTACTGCGTATTCCTGATTAGGGCACCGCAGGCTATCCCACGCCAAGGATGGCACGCAGGCTATCGGCGTTCCGCACCGCGTTGCCGCCGCCGTCGTTGTTGAAGTACACGTAAACGTCCTTTCCCGCTCCCTGCCATTCCCGGATCCGGCCCGCCCACCACTGCAGCTCGGCGTCGGTATAGGAACCGCCGTACAAATGCTCGGAGTCGGGTCCGTGCATCCTCAGATAGACAAACGGGGCAGTGGCCCGGAGGACGCACGGCAGGTGTGCCCCGCTCATCACGCAGTACGCCGCACCGTGGCGTTCCAGCAGTGAGTAGACGCCTTCGTCGTCCCAACTGTGGTGCCGGAACTCGACGGCGACCCGGATCCAGTCCGGCAGCAGTCCGAGGAAGTAATCGAGACGGGCGTCGTCACGGTGCAGGCCCGGCGGGAGCTGGACGAGCAGGATGGCGCGTTTATCCCCGAGCTCATGCCAGCAGCGGGTGATGCGTTCGACCCACA
Organism: Arthrobacter sp. TB 23; assembly: GCF_000294595.1. Classification (NCBI taxonomy): domain Bacteria; kingdom Bacillati; phylum Actinomycetota; class Actinomycetes; order Micrococcales; family Micrococcaceae; genus Arthrobacter; species Arthrobacter sp. TB 23. Next base: position 85,193 of record NZ_ALPM01000114.1, read on the forward strand.
CCTCAGGTTGGTACAACTTCTTGCCGTGAGTGAGCCCTCGTGGCGCTTTGACTGAGAGAAGAAATCCTTCGGGAAGCCTGCTGCGCCAACCAGCGAATGTGGTGTCGCGCGGCCAACGGTAGAAGCTCGCGTTGAGTTCCACCGTTCCGAACCGCTGCACGTAATAGCTCAGCCGTTTACTGGAGGCGGTGCCTGCGGGATAGATCACGTCATTCCAGTGGACGTAGCTCCATCCGGAGGTGCCGATGTGAATGCCCATCACCAGAACAGGCTACCGGGCCGCTCCAGGGCTAGGCATTCAGGATCCCGGTATGAGTACTTCGCTTGCCGTTTCAGCGCCGAAGCACCCACGCCGCACTATCCGGCTCCAACCAGCCCTCCTCAGCCTGGGGCGAGGAAGCGATGACCACCGTGCTGCCGGTAGGCAACCGTACTGGTGCATCCCCCATGGCCACAGCAACAAAGAACTCCGATCCGCGTTCACACATGAGCAGGTTTCCGTTCCCCACCCGCCAGACGCCAGCATCGTTGGAGTCGAGCACGCCCTTAAAAGCCAGCTGACGCCGCAGTTCAAGCGCGGAGGTGACTAGACGGAGCGTCGAATGCTCATCCGCCTGGTGCACCTCGACAGCCGATGCCCCCCACGACGACGGAAGCGGAAGCCACGGCGAGGATGGTGAATCGACGAGTGAGAAGCCATGGGATTTTTCGGGCGCCACCGTCCAGGGCAGCGGCACTCGCGCGCCGTCGCGGGAAACCCCACCGCGCTCCCACATGGGATCCACCCGTGCGCCCACTGGCACCTCGACCTCCGCCAGCCCAAGCTCCTGCCCCTGATAAATGTAGGCTCCCCCGGGTAGGCCAAGAATGGCCAGGAGACCTGCCCGCGCCCGCGCCACGCCGCGGCTGCCACCTCCGAAGCGTGTTGCCGAACGAACAATGTCATGGTTCTCCAGAGCCCAAGTGGGCGATGCACCATGTTCCAGCCGGGCTGTTTCAAGCTCACGCCCAACACCAGCCCACTCATTTGCGTCCCAGCCCAGGCGGACGAACGCAAAGGCGAACGCCTGATGCATCTCGTCGCTGCGGGTATACCGCGCCGCCCGCTGCGGCTCGAGGTTGACCTCGCCCACAAGGAAACGCTCCGGGGTGTACGAATCGGTTAGCGTTCGCCAGCGCCGATACACTTCGTGGACCTCCTCCTGGTCCGACACAAGTGGATTTGATCTGAGCCCGTCGATGACGGTGCCCGTGGTTGCCGCATCCGGCAGGCCCTCAGCCTTGAACAGTGCATGAGCTACGTCGATGCGCAGTCCATCCACTCCCCTGTCGAACCAAAAACGCAGCACCTCCGCGAAGTAGTCCCCGACCAACGGGTTGCGCCAGTTCCAGTCCGGTTGCGCCGGCGAGAACAGGTGCAGATACCACTGGTGGTCGGAGTCCGAGCCCGGATTTACTCGGCTCCACGCGCTGCCACCGAAGACACTCTGCCAATTATTTGGGGGCGTGACGGGATCGGGGCCGTCGGCGAAATGGAACATCGCCCGCTCGGACGAGCCCGGCGACGAGCTGATCGCTTGTTGAAATAGCGGGTGCTCCGACGAGCAGTGGTTGGGAACGACGTCGAGCACTATCCTCAGGCCCAGCGAGTGGGCAAGATCGAGAAGTTGATCGAATTGTTGAAGGGTCCCAAAGAGGGGGTCGACATCGCAGTAATCGCTGACATCGTAGCCCTGATCCACCTGGGGTGAAGGCTGGAATGGAGTTAGCCAGATGCCGTCCACACCGAGAGACGCGATGTACGGAAGTCGAGCCAGCAGACCCGCCAGATCCCCTACTCCATCACCATCGCCGTCGGCGAAAGACCTCGGATATACCTGGTATATGACAGCTGTCTGCCACCACGGATCGTTCATTTGGTGGCCCCGGAGGTGAGACCCTCAACAATGCGGCGCTGGAAAATGAGCACCATGATCACCAGGGGAATGGTGACAATCACCCCCGCGGCCATCTGCTCCCCAAAGGGTGCCTGAAACTCGGTAGCACCAGTGAACTTGGAAATGGCGACCGTCGCAGTTTGGATCGCAGGGTCGTTGACCATCGAGAGAGCAATGATGAACTCATTCCAGCTGTGGATGAAAGTAAGGATTGCGGTGGTGAAGACACCCGGCGCCGCAAGGGGAAGCAACACCTTCCGGAATGCCTGCCATTTGCTGCAGCCGTCGATCATGGCGGCTTCCTCAAGGTCAAACGGCAGTGATTTCATGAAGGTGGTCAGATTCCATACGGCTAGCGGGATCGCAAAGGAAAGGTTGGGCACAATCATCGCCTGGTAGGTGTTGATCCAGCCGATATCGGTGAAGAGCCGCAGCAAGGGAACAACAACTGAGATGCCGGGGAACATTGATGTTGCAATGATGACGCCCAGGATCACCGATTTGAACCGGAAGTTAAGCCGGGAGATAGCGTACGCCGCGAAGATTCCCAGAACCAGCGCGGCCGCAGTGGTGACGCCGGCAACAATCAGGCTGTTGAGCAGTGCCTGCCCGAACATGGTGGAACCGTCAAAAACCTTGAAGTAGTTTTCGGCGGAGAACGGCTGAGGAAGGAGGCTGTTGTCGAAAATGTCGGATGTACGTCGGAAGCTCGAAACCAGCATCCAATAGAACGGTGCCAGGCAGTAGACGAGGATTGCGGCCAGGCCTACGTACACCGAATAGGATTTCCACCCTCGCCGCTTTCCCAGACGCTTGGGTGCTGCCTCGGCGGGTGTTTCAACGGCCGGAATTACGGGAATCTGTGTCATCGGGCTGCCTTGACCTTTCGGGTGCTGGTGGCTCGGCTCAACGCCCGCACCTCTTTGGTCCCGGCGACATCCGCGCCGAGGATTTTGACGAAAGCGATTGCAACAACCGCAACATAAAGGAACAGGATGATCGCGAATGCCGATGCCGAGCCGTACCGCAGTTGGTTTGATTCGTCCCAGGCGAGCATCGAGAGAGTTTCGACTGATTCCTTGCCGGGACCGATCAGCACGAACGGGAGGTCAAACATTCGCAGAGCGTCGAGCAGGCGAAACAGGACCGCAACCAGGAGTGTGGGCTTGACGAGTGGAAGAGTGATGGAGCGAACCTGGCGCCAGAACCCGGCACCGTCAATTCTTGCCGCCTCGTAGACCTCCTCCGGAATGATCTGCATACCTGCCAGAACTAGCAGACCGATGAAGGGTGCGGTCTTCCAGACCTCCGCCACGATGATTGCCACCTTCGATGCGACGCCTTCGGCGGTCCACAGGATCTCGCTTCCGATCAGATTGTTGGCGATGCCGTCCGACTGGAAAATCCATCGCCACAGGAGGCCCGAGACGGCCGTGGGGATAGCCCAGGGAATCAAAATGCTTGCCCGGAGGAAGCTCCGGCCACGGAAGGCCCGGTTCATCGCGAGAGCAAGGCAGAGGCCCAGAATGGTTTCGAGTGCGACGGTGGTGACGGTGAAGAAGGTGGTGTTACCGAAGGCATTGAGGAACCGGGCACCTGTCTCACCAACGAAAAGATCAGTGTAGTTTCCGAGCCCAACGAAGACTTCTCCTTCAGACACGAACCCGTCAGCGTCGAGGCCCGACTGCTGCCGGAACATGGACTGGTAGAGCGCCGAAATCAAGGGGTAGGCAATGACCAGGGCGAGCACGAGAAGGGTTGGAGAGAGCAGCATCGCCGCCATCCGACCTTCGCCTGCTGTGCGTTTACCGGGTTTATTCCGCCCGAGTGGGCGGGCACCCGACGTCGACCGCGCGGACGCGGAAGTTCTCGTACTCATGTGGTCCTCACTTGATTTGCAACAGATTCTGATACGTGCCGTGTCCGCCCGGGGTGCCCCGGGCGGACACGAGTGTCACTATTCGGCGGACAATTCCTCGAGCTTCGCCTGCATATCGGCGAGTGCCGCTTCAGGGTCCTTGTCGCCTGTCAGCGCTGCGTATGCTTCTTCCTGGATAGCCGTTGTAGTGGCGCCATACTGGACTACCTTTGGACGGGGCTGTGCATTCTCCAGCGACTCCAGGAGGGTGGGGTAGAACGGCCGTTGCTCAACAACGGCCGGGTCCTCCAGAAGAGACGCATACACCGGTGCACGCGAACTCTTGTCCAGCCGGGCGCGAGATTCTTCTTCACTGGTGAAGAACTTGATGAAATCCAGAGCCGTGGCCTTATTGGCGGTGAACGGCGAAATGGCCAGGTTTCGGCCACCAAGGGTGGAAACGCCGGGATTGTCTCCAATGCCTGGGACCGAGCTGATGCCGAACTTGTCCAGCACCTGGCTAGAACCGTCAGTAGCGGTCAACGACGCGTACACAAAGGGCCAGTTTCGCAAGAACACCACTTCGCCGTCCTGGAAGGCCCGACGTCCCTGTTCTTCGAGATAAGTGATGGCGTCACTCGGAACGAGGTTGTCGGCGAAGGCATCACTCAACTGGGTCAATCCAGCCAAGGCTTCCGGAGAATCGACGGTCGGGTTGCCTTCCTCGTCGAACACCGCGCCGCCTGCCGAGGCTACAGCCTCGGTGAAGTTCACGGTGAGTGCCTCGTTCTTATCAAACTGGCCCGCGTAACAGGACATGTCCTGTCCCTCGGGAAGCGCAAGGATGGCGTCGCACGCAGCCTCCATCTCGTCCCAGGTTGCTGGGGGCGAGTCGATCCCTGCCGCCTCCAGCAGGTCGGTCCGGTAGTAGAGCAGGGCGCCATCCGTGTAGTACGGAGCCCCGTAAAGCGTGTCGCGGTAAGACGCGGCATCGACCGTAGCGGGGATCATGCTATCGGTGGGTAGCGCATCCTCGGGGAGCGGCTCGATCCACCGGTTCGCCGCGAACTCGGAGGTCCAGACGACATCGAGGTTCAGCACGCTGAAGGTGTCCGACTCAATCTGCGCGTTCTGGATCAGCTGCTGACGCTGCTGATCGGCCGAGTCCGGGAGCTCGATCAGAGTCACCTGCTCATCGGGATGCTCGGAATTCCACTTGTCGAGACTGTCCTGTGCAGCCCCCGAAGCATCTCGCGAAGAGACGTAGTTGATGGGACCACGGCCCTCAAATTCTGCTTCGGATACGGCTGTTCCTTCGTCCTCGGATACTTCGCCACCCGCGCAGCCCGAAAGCGCGAGGGCTGAGATGGCAAATGCTGCCGTGCCGAAAAGGATGTGCCGGTGTTGGCGACGTTGCCTCATGTACTGCTCCTTGTGTGTTTGGTGATGGTGATGGTGAGAAGGAATTGTGTGGTGACGTCAGGAACCGGGCCGCGGCGGGCCCGTCGATCCACGCTTGACCAACCGGTGCTGCACTACCCGTGGACCGAGATCCCGGGACCGAAGAATTTTCCTTACGGCGATCTGTCCCATGTCCTCCAGGGGCTGCGCGATCGTGCTCAGGGCTGGGTGAACATGCTGTGAGGTCGAGGTGTTGTCGAAGCCAAGCACTGAAACGTCCTCGGGAACTCTTCGACCAAGCTTCTGGAGTTCATTGACGACGGCGGCACCCATTTCGTCGCTCATGGCAAAAATGGCGGTCAGGCCCGGGTCCTGTTGAAGGAGTTGAGCGAGGCCGGAAGCGCCACTCTCGTAGAAGAATGTGCCTGCCGCCGTAACCGTCGCGCAGCCTGCCTCGTTCATCGCCCGTTCATAGCCGCGCTGCCGGGGTTTTGCGACGAAAATGGATAGTGGATCTCCGGCAAGTAAACCGATGCGCCGGTGACCGAGCTTCAACAGGTACCGGGTGGCATCATAGGCAGCGAGTTCATCGTTGATCGCGACGCTCGGTGAACCGGAGTTATCGCTAATGGCAACGGAGATGATCGGGATGGCGGGGCCCAGGAGTTGACGCATTTCCGGGGTGATGACGGCCGAGATCAGGATAACCCCAGCGGCGCGGTAGGTGCGTAGGGTTCTCAGGTAGCCGGCGATGAAGGTGGACTTCACGCCTGTCCGGCCGAGCATAACCGCGTAGCCGCGCTCACGAGCTGCATCCTCGACCCCCCGCATCACCTCGGAGGCGAGGGCATCGGACACCATTGGTGCCAGGAGGCCAATAACGGACGTCTGACGGGTCTTGAGCGTTCGCGCAAGGGAGTCCGGCTCGTAGTTGAGTTTTGCAATCGCCCCCTCCACGCGCTGGCGTGTGGCGTCCGTATAGCCAACCAGGCCGTTGATAACCCTGGACACAGTGGCAGGCGAAACGCCAGCTTGTTGTGCCACATCCCTGATCGTTGTCACGGTTCCCTCCCCTCTGAGGAGTCACGAAACCCTGCGCGCAAACGGTTTACGTAAACGGTTTCGTGACTTGCAGCACTAACGCTAAGCCGAGGGAAGTAGAAAGCCAGCACGTTTCGTAAACAGCTGGCCGAACGGTCGAATCCGATCGCGGTCTACTGGGGTACCCGAGCATCCCGGAACTGGTTGACAACGGTCGGGGAATGTCTTCGACTAAGGTCTTGGCACACCCCGCCTCCAGGCGACCGGGCCGCGTTCGCGAAATAACCGGTGGCGATCACCTAGTCACTCTGCTGGAGCGATTCCACCCAGATCCGAGCTGCCTTGAAGGCTTCGTCTGAGGTGTGCCTGGCGACTGAGTGTTCGCGCCGATCGGCCCTGGCGTACGAACCGAGAAAGCGCAGCTGGGGGCTGATCCGATGCAACCCCTGCAACGCGTCGGCCACCCGGGCATCAGCAATATGGCCTTCGGCGTCGATACTGAAAAAATAGTCACCGAGGAACTGGCCGGTGGGCCTGGATTCGATCCGACTCAGGTTCACTCCACGGGCAGCAAACTGGTCGAGGATCTCCATCAGTGCACCGGGGTGGTCTTCCGGCAGCGGGATGACGAGAGTGGTTTTATCGGCGCCGGTGGGCTCGGGCAGGATGTTGGGCCGGCTCACCAGAATGAACCGGGTAACTGCATCCGCGACGTCCCCGATGTGACTTCCCAGCACCGGCAAGCCCAACCGCTCAGCTACGAAAGGTGAACAAATCGCTGCATCGTACGGACAGTCTGCTTCCAATAGGCCCACAGCCGCTGCGGCCGTGGATGAACCCGGCATATATTCTGCCCCTGGAATATTCTGGGTGGTCCACAACTGGCACTGAGCCCAGGCGTGCCCGTGAGTGGAGATGGTGTGGACTTCGTTCAACTGCATCCCTGGTTTGGCGACCAGGACGAAGGTGATGGGAACCAGTACTTCGCGGATTATCCGCAGGGGCTCGCCTTGGGAGATGGCGTCAAGGGTCGCACTCACCCCGCCCTCGACTGAGTTCTCGATTGGCACCATCGCGGCCTCAACGGAACCGCTGCGCACCAGGTCCAGGGCTGCGTTCACCGTCGGCGCCGGTACCCGCCGGGCGACGTCGGCGCCGGGAACCTGCAAGAGAGCTGCCTCCGTGAAGGTGCCCTCCGGGCCCAGGAAAGTATAGGACGCCTCCGGAACGCGAGAACTCATGGATTCCTCACAGTCACAGAACGGTGGGCGGCTGATTGGTGTCGGAGACCATCGGCTTACCTGCCTCAAGCCAGGCACCCATCCCACCAGTGACGTTAACTGCCGAGTAGCCATTGGCAACCAGCCACTGCGTGACTTGCTGGGAGCGACCACCGGTCCGGCAAATTACGTGCAGGTCGGTGTCCGGGTCAAGTTCATCCAGGCGGGCTGGAATCTGCTCCATCGGAATGTGCACCGCCCCGTCAATGTGGCCTGCCTCCCACTCGTAGTCCTCCCGGACATCCAACACAGCGCTGCTGTCGGCAATTGACTCGATCGAGACATTCTCGGACTCGCTCATCGGCAAACCCCTTCCCAAAGGTCCTATTTCGCCAAGCCTATAGTGGGAGACGAACCTCACCCACAATGCTGTACCCAAACGGGAGGTAACAATGCCCGCTGATCAACCCACCATCCTCGCCGGCACCACCGGTCGTCGTCCTCGCGTTACCTACGTGGGAAGTGCTGACGCGATAGCAGTTGGGGAACCCCTGGCCGCCAGACTGCCGGGGAGCATTCAGTGACGGAACTGCACCAACTGACAGCGTTGGCCCAGCGTGACGCAATCGCCCGCGGGGAACTTAGCTCCCGGGAGCTGACCGCCCACTACCTGCATCGGATTGATGAGCTCAATCCGGGCCTCGGATCGTTCATCGCCGTGACCGGTGAGTTGGCCATGAGAGAAGCCGCAGCGGCCGATGACCGGCTGGCATCGCCTGCTGCCGGGTCGCTTCCGGTACTGCACGGGATGCCCCTGGCCCACAAGGATCTCGCCGATGTCACAGGTGTCCCCACCACCTTCGGTACCGCAGCGTTTCCCCCGGCGATCGCGACAAGCGATTCTCCGCTGGTGGCCATCCTGCGCAGAGCAGGCGCAATCAGTCTGGGCAAAACCCAGGTGCCCGAGTTCGGCCTCAGCTGCCACAGCGAGAATGACATTGCACCAGCTGCCCGCAATCCGCTCGATCCGGCGTTCAGCCCGGGCGGCTCCTCGGGCGGCAGTGCCGCAGCTGTTGCTGCGGGCATGATCCCCTTCGCTCCAGGCAGTGACGGCGGCGGGTCTGTCCGTATTCCGGCGTCGGCCACGGGGCTGATCGGACTGAAACCGAATCGTGGCCGAATCCCGTCCCTGTCGGGGCAGGCCGACCTCGGACAATTTGTGGTCGCCGGGCCGCTGGCCCGCACGACGGCGGACGCGGCACTCCTTCTCGATGCGATGGTGGATGCCCCAAATTTCCGTGCGACCAGCGCGGTGCCGCCGTCGTCGTCATTCCTCGACGCTGCCCTCCAGGCGGAGGGCACGTTCCGCATCGGGGCCAGTACGCTGTCACCGTTCGCCTCGGCATTCGACATTGCGCTCGACCCAGCGGCACGTGCCGCCTACGAGAAGGGGATTGAGGCGCTCATCGCGGCCGGGCACGACGTCGTCGAAGCCTCGATCACCTACGACAGTCGCTACCATCAAGCCTTTCAGACCGTCTGGACAGCGGCACTGGCGACGGCGCCCATCCCGCCAGGCAATGAACGGCTACTCACCCCGCTTGCCGCCACCATGCGCGAGCGGGCGCTGTCACGAAGCGCGGCTGACCTGGTTGCGGCGATCGATATTCTGCGACAGTTTGAGCAGGAAACCATCACCCAGTACTCGGCTCACGATTTCATCCTCACCCCAGCGCTCGGGCAGACCCCCAGGCCAATAGGGTGGTACACGTCCGAGGACGGGGACACCGACTACCTCAGGCAATGCCAGTACTCCCCGTTCACATCGATGGTTAATGTTTGCGGCTTGCCTGCCATCGCGCTGCCGACCCTGACCACTGAAGCCGGGCTTTCAATGGGTATCCAGCTCATTGGACGCCCCAGCGGTGAGGCCCAGTTACTGTCGGTTGCAGCCCAACTCGAATCGGCCTGGGGCCCAGATGACACCGGCCTGGTGGAGTGACACCATCGTATAAATGATCACATCGCATAGTTCACCGCCCCGCTCGGCGGATACCTCTTTTTTTGGTCACCCTCGAATGCTGGCCCACCTCTTCAGCCTTGAAGTGTGGGAACGGTTTTCGTTCTATGGAATGCAGGCGATCCTTGCGTTCTATATGTACTTCGAAGTCACCGCTGGCGGCCTGGGCATTGAGCAGGGCTTGGCCCTCACTCTGGTGGGTGCCTATGGCGGAAGCGTCTACCTCTCAACAATTCTCGGCGCGTGGCTCGCAGATCGCGTGCTTGGGTCCGAGAAGGCCCTGTTCTACTCGGCCATCCTGATCATGTTGGGGCACATCTCGCTAGCCGTCCTCCCCGGCGGGGTGGGACTGACCATCGGACTGGTGCTGGTGGGAGTCGGCTCTGGCGGATTGAAGGCAAACGCCACCTCTCTGGTCGGCACCCTGTACAGCAAGAAGGACCAGCGACGCGATGCTGGATTCTCCATCTTCTACATGGGCATCAACCTCGGCGCCCTGTTTGGCCCACTCCTCACGGGGTGGTTGCGTGATACCGCAGGATTCCACATCGGGTTCGGAGCCGCAGCGATAGGCATGGCAATCGGCTTGGTGCAATACTCGATCGTCCGGAAGCATTTCTCCGCCGACGCGCACGTCATCGAGAACCCCCTTCCCCGGTCCCAATACCTCCGGTGGATCGCTATCGCATTCGCTGCCGTTGCTGTGGTCACTGTCGCCTTCCTCAGCGGCTTGATCAGTACCGACAACCTGGCCCAGGTAATGGCATGGGCGGCCATCCTCGCGGCAGCAGGCTACTTCACTGTCATCCTGACGAGCTCGAAGGTTTCCGCTCCGGAGCGAAAGCAGACCATGGCTTTCATTCCGCTGTTTATTGCCAGTGCCGCATTCTGGGCCCTCTACCAGCAGCTGTTCACCCTGATCATCGTCTATTCCGAGGAAAGGCTGAATCGGAACTTCTTCGGCCTGGAGATTCTGCCTGAGTGGATTGTTTCCTTTGTGCCGGTATACGTCATCGTGCTTGCCGGCATCTTCGCGGCAATGTGGACCAAGTTGGGCGACCGACAGCCATCATCTCCCCTGAAGTTTGCCTTCGGATTGATCGGGATCGGCCTCGCGTACCTGATGTTCCTGCCGTTCGCTGGCGGCGGCGCGAACACAACCCCGCTAGTCGCCATGGCAATCACTTTGCTGGTCTTCACAATTTCCGAACTGTTGATCTCCCCCATCGGCCTGTCGGTGGCCACCAAATTGGCGCCGGAAGTCTTTAGGACCCAGATGGTTGCGTTGAACTTCCTCTCGATCTCCCTCGGGACAACGCTGTCCGGCATTCTGGCGAGCCGCTACGATCCATCAACTGAGGGCACCTACTTCTCGGTGCTTGGCATTTCGGTGATAGTAATCGGCGGAGTGCTGGTTGTTGGCACCCCAGCCATCAAGAAGCTGATGATGGGCGTGCGCTAATCTCTCCACTCTTCACAGGCGTCCACCTGCATTTGGTGGGCGCCTGTGGCGTCCCGCTGACCCGGCCCCCATTGCGCAGCCCGACTCCATGAAACAGACTGTTACTCATCAGTAACTAGCCTGATCAAAGGAGATCGCGTGCCTAACCTCGCCAACAACCTCACTTCCACTGCCCACGAGCACCCGGAGGCGGTAGCGATCAAGCTCGACGACGTCGAGCTCACCTTCTCGGCGCTCGATCAGTGGAGCCAACGGGTTGCAGGGCTGCTTGCACAGAAAGACGTGCAAGCCGGCGACCGGATAGCCCTGATCATGCCGAATATTCCGCAGATGGCATTTATCTATTACGGCGTTCTGCGGTTCGGTGCGGTGGTGGTTCCCCTCAACCCCCTGCTGAAAGCCCGGGAAATTGCCTATCATCTGGACGATTCTGGGGCACGCCTGGTCTTCGCGTGGGAGGGGGTGGCATCGGAGGCTGAGTCGGCGGTCGGACAGATTGCGGCCAGCGCGGCGCAGGGAACAACTCTCGAGGTAATCGCTGTCGATTCGGGCGCCTTCATGCAGCAGCTCTCAACTACTGAACCAGCACCGCAGGTGGTCGAGGTCGATGACGAGGACACCGCGGTGTTGCTCTACACCTCTGGAACGACCGGACGGCCAAAAGGCGCCGCCCTGACGCACGTCAACCTGCGCCGAAACGCTGAGATATCACGGGACCTGATGGGAATCGCCACCGGGGATGTGCTGTTTGGGGGGCTGCCGTTCTTCCACATTTTTGGGCAGACCTGCGCCTTGAACGCATCAGTACTGACCGGCGCGACCGTGACCCTCCTACCCAGGTTTGAACCAGGTAAGGCCCTTGAGATTATCGCCCGCGACTCGGTAACCATCTTCGAAGGGGTGCCCACCATGTACATCGCGATGCTGCGGCACCCCTCGGTCGCGGAGACCGACCTGTCGTCGCTGCGCGTGGCGGTTTCGGGAGGGTCCGCATTGCCCGTGGAGGTGCTCCACGAATTTGAGCGGGTTTTCAGTGCCGAGCTGCTGGAAGGATACGGCTTGTCGGAGACATCGCCGATCGTAAGCTTCAACCGACGCGGGACAGTACGGAAACCGGGCTCGATCGGGACCCCGGTCGACGGCGTCCAGGTACGGATGCTCGACGCCGACGGCGCGGAGGTGCCTACCGGCGAGGTGGGCGAGTTGTCAGTCAGCGGCCACTGCGTCATGAAGGGCTACTGGAACAACGACGACGCCACCGCCGCCGCTATCCCCGACGGCTGGTTCCGGACCGGCGATCTTGCCAGATTTGACGAGGACGGAGCCATTTTCATCGTGGACCGCAAAAAGGACATCATCCTGCGTGGCGGGTACAACGTGTACCCACGCGAGATCGAAGAAGTTCTCTACGAGCACCCGGCAGTCGCCGAAGCAGCAGTTATTGGTGTTCCTGATGAGCTGCAGGGCGAGGAGATCGTGGCCGTTGTCGGCATCAGAGCCGAAGCGGAACCGGCGGACGACGCCGCCCGCGAGCGCCTGAGCTCCGAAATACTCGAATTCACCAAGGAACGCGTCGCGGCCTACAAGTACCCTCGGCGGGTCCTGCTGGTGGAGGCCCTCCCCAAGGGCCCGACCGGCAAGATCCTTAAACGCGAAATCCGGGTCTAGCGGCAGCCGCCGGGATCAACCCCGTGGATCAGGAGTCGTCGTCGTTCTCCCGGTTATCCTCGCTTTCGACTTCCTTACCCTCGGGAAGTTCACTTGCCGGGCCGGGACCACCGTAGCCGCCAGCATCGATCTTGTCGGACCCGCCGACCGACTCCGCCGCGTCGTCGCGTTCCTTGTCAATCTGTTCACTCATGGGATGGCACCTTTCCTGTATTTGGCTAAGTACACAGCGAACTTATCACTTGGAGGAGACCACGATGACCCCAGCAGAAGACCAGACGGCCAGGGTTTTGCGGGCCTGGGAGCAGAACGCTGCGAGCTATGACCGGCAGATCGCATTCCTGGATCGGTTCTAGTTTGGCGGTGGCCGGGAATGGCTGGGGGCCCGGGCAACCGGGCGCGTCCTTGAAGTGGCGGTCGGCACCGGGCTGAATCTGCCCCATCTCCCGGTCGACTCGCAGGTCAGCGGGATCGATCTCAGCCCGGCGATGCTGAGCATTGCCGCCGGACGGGCATCCCGTCTGGGCCGCCCGATGGATTTGAGGGTAGGCAACGCCGAAGACCTTCCCTTCGCGGACAGCTCGTTCGATACCGTTCTCTGCGGGCTGTCGCTGTGTGGGATACCCAACCCAGCCTCAGCCATCGGAGAAGCCAAGCGGGTGCTGGTGCCCGGCGGACGCCTGCTCCTTCTGGATCACGTGGCGAGCAGCTGGCCACCGGTATACGCGATGCAATGGCTGTTGGAGCGGGCCACAGTCCGCATGGCGGGTGAGTACTTCACGCGCCGACAGTTGCCCCTGGTGGAGGCTGCTGGGTTCACCGTCGTCGAAGTCGAGCGTCTTAAGGCCGGCTCGATTGAACGAATCCACGCCCTCAAACCCTGATTCTGTTGTGCTGCTGCACGGCCTACGCGGCACACTCCGCCACAATTAGCGTCCGGGGCTGTATTCGTCCCGGTTCTTTGGCATGCTGTAGCAATGGCAAACCGAGCGGGCACAGTCGCCCTACCCAGCGATCTCGTCGACATTACTTCCCTTCTGGACGCGTATTTCGACGTCGTTCCCGATCTCAGCGACCCGGCACAACGAGTGGCGTTTGGCACGTCGGGACATCGCGGCTCCTCACTCAAGGCGTCCTTCAACGAAGGACACATTGCAGCGATCACCCAGGCGATCGTTGAATACCGGGCCGGGCAGGGCATCACCGGTCCCCTTTTCATGGGCAAGGACACTCACGCGCTTTCGGATCCCGCCCAGCAGACGGCGCTGGAGGTGCTTGCCGCCAACAATGTAACGGTCCGTGTGGATGCCCGTGGCGCCTTCACCCCCACCCCGGCCGTATCGCACGCCATCCTCGCCTACAACTCGCGCGGCGCAGACCAGGCAGACGGCATCGTCATCACCCCTTCGCACAACCCTCCCGGTGACGGCGGTTTCAAATACAACCCACCGCACGGGGGACCCGCCGACTCCGACGCCACCAACTGGATCGCCGATCGAGCCAACACCCTGATGGAGGGCGGCCTGCGGGAGGTCCGACGGGTGCCCGCCAGCCAGGCGCTGCAGGCAGAGGGCATCGGAACCTACGATTTCCTGCAGCACTATGTTGAGGACCTGCCCAGCGTCCTCAATCTCGACGCCATCCGGGCATCCGGTCTGCACATCGGTGCGGATCCCATGGGGGGCGCAGCAGTAGATTACTGGGGTGCCATCGGTGAGACCCACAACCTGAACCTGACAGTCGTCAACCCGTCAGTTGACCCGCAGTGGGCGTTCATGACCCTGGACTGGGATGAGAAGATCCGGATGGACTGCTCCTCGCCGTCGGCCATGGCCTCATTGATTGCCCGGTCCTCCGAGTTTGATATCTCTACCGGTAACGACGCCGATGCGGACCGGCACGGTATCGTCACCCCGGATGCGGGCCTGATGAACCCCAACCACTACCTCGCCGTCGCCATCGATTACCTCTACCGGAATCGGCCGCAGTGGCGGCAAGACGCCGTCGTCGGGAAGACCCTCGTGTCCTCGTCGATCATTGACCGGGTGGCAGCGGATCTGGGCCGAACGCTCGAAGAGGTTCCGGTGGGCTTCAAATGGTTTGTACCGGGCCTGCTGTCCGGTGGCCTGGCTTTCGGTGGTGAGGAATCCGCGGGGGCCTCCTTCCTGCGTCACGACGGCACCACCTGGACCACAGACAAGGACGGCATCCTGCTGGCCCTGCTAGCCTCGGAAATCACTGCGGTCAGCGGTCGCACCCCGTCGCAGCACTACGCCAGCCTGACCGACCGGTTCGGGTCACCGGTGTACGCGCGGATCGACGCGGCAGCGACACGGGACCAGAAGGCGGCGTTGGGGAAGCTTTCGCCGACGGATGTCTCAGCCACCACCCTGGCCGGCGAGACCATCACGGCCCGGCTCACGGAAGCACCGGGCAATGGGGCTCCAATCGGTGGGTTGAAGGTCACCACCGAGAACGCCTGGTTCGCTGCACGCCCCTCGGGTACGGAGGACGTGTACAAGATTTACGCCGAGTCCTTCAAGGGTGCCGACCACCTCAAGCAGGTCCAGGACGAAGCGAAAGCACTGGTGGACGGGGTGATCGGGTAACCCTCGGGGGTGGTCAGAGGAGCCGGCGCAAGAGCCACTTCTTCAGACCGCTGTAAGGAGGGTAGGCGAGGCGCAGGGTGTCGATGCCGGTCCCTTTGGAGAGCACTCCCCGCAGCTGGCTGAAAGTGTCGAAGGAATAGCGCCCGTGGTAGGCGCCCGTCCCGCTGTCACCGACGCCTCCAAAAGGCAGTCCGGGAACCGTCAGGTGCAGGTTGCAGGCGTTGTGGCCGATCCCGCCGGCTCGGACCCGGGCTTCGAAGCTCTGCTGCACCGCGCTGCTCCTGCTGAACAGGTAGGCAGCGAGAGGGGCGGGCCGGGCGGCGATGAATTCCACCGCTTCATCCATCCCGCTCACGGTCAGGATGGGCAGGATTGGTCCGAAGATCTCGTCGTGCATGACCGGCGAGTCCGGCTGCACCTCGGTCAACAGTGTGGGTTCGAGGTATCGGGTGGCCCGGTCGTGCGAGCCGCCAGCGTAGATGCGGCCGCTATCCAGGAGCCCCACCAGACGATCGAAGTGGGTTTCGTTGATAATCCGGCCATAGTCACTGCTCTGGCTGGGATCGCTGCCGTAAAACTCGGCGAGCGCCCGTTTCAGCTGCTTCAGGAGTTGTGATTCCAGCCCCGCCTTCACGAGCACGTAATCGGGAGCGACGCAGGTCTGCCCGGCGTTAAGGAATTTACCGAAGATCAGACGCCGGGCCACGGCGCGAAGGTCTCCGTCCATCACGACGGCGGGGGACTTGCCTCCCAGCTCGAGGGTGACAGGGGTGAGCTGCTCAGCAGCGGCTTTGGCGACGATCCTCCCCACGCGTGCACCTCCGGTGAAGAAGATGGAATCGTACTTCTGGGTGAGCAACTCGGTGCTCACCTCGGGTCCGCCTTCCACCACCTCCACGGCCGCGCCGTCGAGATATCGAGGCAGGAGGTCAGCGATCACAGCCGAGGTGGCGGGCGCTAGTTCGCTCGGCTTCAGGACCGCGCAGTTCCCGGCGGCGAGCGCACCAACCAGGGGCGACAGCAGCAACTGCACCGGATAGTTCCAGGGCCCGATGATCAGCACCACTCCCAGGGGCTGAGGCTCCCGGTGGGCCGACGCCGGCGCCAGGCCGATCGGGACCCGTACCCTTTCGACGCTGGTCCACTCCGCCAGATGCCTGAGAGCAAACTCGGCCTCCGCCCGGACCAGCGAGAGCTCAGAAACCAGTCCCTCGAGACGGCTCTTGCCCAGATCTGTCTGCAACGCGTCGGCGAAGTCCTGTTCCCGTTCGGCGAACATCCGCACCAGGCCCTGCAATTGGGCTCGGCGCCACGCGAGTGGCCGTGTGATCCCGTCATCGAAGGTGCGGCGCAGGCGGTCCGCCGCGGTCGTTCCCTCAGCGACGGCACCATCCTGAGCACCGGAGCCGCCCGCAATTAGTGTTGGACTACTGGTCATCTAGGGTTCCTTCTTGACAGAACGGCCA
The DNA here is from genome assembly GCF_000294595.1 of Arthrobacter sp. TB 23. NCBI lineage: Bacteria > Bacillati > Actinomycetota > Actinomycetes > Micrococcales > Micrococcaceae > Arthrobacter > Arthrobacter sp. TB 23. Next base: position 101,875 of record NZ_ALPM01000114.1, read on the forward strand.
GCGGATCGCTGGCTGGGACATTTTTTAACGGGTGGCGGTCTTCTGGTGGGTGGCAGCTCAGCTGGCGCGGCCCGTGAAGTGCTCCATGGAGCTGTACACCTTGAAAACCCGGCCAGCCACCACATCCCAGACCGGCTGGGGAAGAAGCCCACGCAGCGCGCTGCCCAGGGCCACCGACCAGGGCAGCTGAAGGCGGGCACGCCCCACCAGCATCGCCCGCCAGGCCTTATCGACAACGTCTGCCGGGTCCATCAGCGGCGTGAACAGTGGCCCTCGGGCACCTTCGAACATGCCGGTCTTGATGTAACTGGGAATCAGGGTGGTGACCTTGATGTGGTTGTGCCCGGCTTCGCGCAGCTCGAGGCGCAGCGAGTCGCTCCATCCGATGACTGCCCACTTCGAGGCGGTGTACACGCTCATACGGGGCACCGACAGGGTGCCGGACGCTGACGCGACGTTCAGGATGCGTGCCTGGTTTCCCGCCGCGATGAGGTCCGGCAGGAATTCCCGGGTCAGATGCATGAGCGCGAGCGTGTTGATGTTCATCACCAGAGCGATGTCGGCCGCTTGGTCGTGCTCCCAGAAGTACTTCCCGCGCACGATGCCGGCATTATTGACCAGCACGGTCGGGACCCCGACGTCGTTCCGCACGGCGGCGGCCGCCGTCGTGATCTCCTCCAGGGACGCGAGATCAACCACGTAGCTGTGCACCGAGGAGCCGGCACCGCTCAGGAAATCGGCGGCCCCACCGAGGGCCTCGGCGTCCACATCCCAGAGCACCACGGCTGCTGCCCCCTCCCTGACAGCGCGTTCCGCGTACAGCCGACCCATCCCGCTGGCGGCACCGGTGATGAGGACTGTTTGGCCTTCGACTGTGAATGACATGAGTGCAACGTAACATCCCGCGCCGGACGGTAAGATTTCCGACAGATCACCCCACATCTTTGGAAGGCACAGCCATGAGCAGGTTCGGTACCGCTTGGACAGTTCACGGCGACGGGAAGAACGTCCTGCCGGGGCAGTTCGTTGCCCCTGATGAGCGGCTGAGCTGGCCGCGGACGATCGGTATTGGCGCCCAGCACGTCGTCGCCATGTTCGGCGCCACGTTCCTGGTCCCCCTGATTACCGGGTTCCCCCCGGCAACCACCCTCCTGTTCTCGGGCATTGGCACCATCCTCTTCCTGATCATTACCGCGGGGAAGGTACCGAGCTACCTCGGGTCAAGCTTCGCGTTCATCGCGCCGATCGCCGCCGCCCAAAGCCAGCACGGTCCCGCTGGGGCGCTTGGCGGCATCATCATGGCCGGTGCGGTGCTGGCGATCATTGGCGCCATTGTGCACAAGGCTGGTTCCCGCTGGATTCAGGTGGTGATGCCACCAATCGTTACCGGCGCGATCGTCGCGCTGATCGGACTGAACCTCGCACCCACGGCCAAGGCCAGCTTTGAGCAGGCTCCCCTCACCGCCCTGATCACCGTGGTGGTCATCCTGCTGGTAACGGTCCTGTTCAAGGGCATCCTCGGGCGATTGTCCATCCTGGTGGGTGTCCTGGCCGGGTACGTTGTCGCCATGCTGCGCGGTGAGGTGGACTTCGCTGCGATCGGCGACGCCGCCTGGATTGGTCTCCCCCCATTCCAGACCCCCGAGTTCCACCTCTCAGTGGTGGGTCTTTTCATCCCGGTGGTGCTGGTTCTCGTCGCCGAAAACATCGGCCACGTGAAATCGGTGGCGGCAATGACCGGCCGCGACCTTGACCCCGTCACCGGGCGCGCGCTGATGGCCGATGGCCTCGCCACCATGCTCGCCGGGTCCGGCGGTGGCTCCGGAACCACCACGTATGCAGAAAACATTGGTGTGATGGCGGCATCCCGCGTGTACTCCACGGCCGCCTACTGGGTGGCAGGCATTGTCGCAATCCTGCTGAGCCTGTTCCCGAAGTTCGGCGCCCTGATCGCCACTGTCCCGGCCGGGGTCATTGGGGGCGCAGGAGTGGTGCTCTACGGCATGATCGGCATTCTCGGGGTGCGGATTTGGGTACAGAACCAGGTCAACTTCTCCAACCCCATCAACCTATCCACCGCAGGGGTTGCCCTGGTGGTGGGCATCGCCAACTTCACCTGGACCATTGGGGAGCTCACCTTCGAAGGCATTGCCCTGGGTACCGCAGCGACACTCGCGATCTACCACGTGATGAACGGGCTCGCCCGCTGGCGGGGCAGCGAACATCTCACCGGGCCCGACGCCGTCGACGCCTCCGACAAAGGGTCCCGGCCTTCGAAGCTGGGCTGAGCCGGATGAAGATCTTCGTGGTTCATGGATACCAGGCGTCCCCCGGCGAGCACTGGTTTCCCTGGTTGAAGTCCCGCTTCACCACGGCACAGGACAGCGTGACGGTGCTCGAACTACCGACCCCGAATGAACCTGTGGAGAGCGGTTGGACTGCCGAACTGCACTGCGCCATCGGCCGTCCCACCGGGGACACGGTGATCGTTGCGCACAGTCTCGGCTGCATTACCGCCCTTCGCTATCTGGCGTCGCTGGAGCCGGGGTGGTCTCTCAGGGGGCTGATCCTGGTCGCAGGGTTCGCCGAACCCGTCGCTTCACTTCCGCTCCTCGATCCCTTCACCGCCGACAACGGTTTCGTCGACGAACTAGTGGTCTCCCGTTGCACAGTGATCAGGTCAGACAACGACACAGTGGTTCATCCTGCCGCCACTGCCCGGCTCGCGGCCAGGCTGCACGCAACGCTCATCACCATCCCCGGCGGTGGCCATTTCGGGTCCGCCGACGGGTACCAGCGTTTCCCCGAGCTGCAGCAGGAACTGGCTGGGCTACTTTCCACCGCACGCTAGGAAGGCAAACAAGTCGTCCTTCACCCGAAGGCTCCGCCCGCGCAGGAGCAGCATCGAAGGGCTGCGGACGTCTTTTGGTGAGCTGTCGGACACATCCAAACTGTCGTGGACGACGAAGTACCCCATTGACGCTTGCTACTGAGTTAAATGGATCTGCTGAGACTTCAGGACACATCATGAACACTTCATGCATCACCACTACTACTGAACGCCACCCGGATGCCGGCGAAACCCAACGTTTGACCCTGCGGGAAGACGGCATCCTGCACGTCTGGTGGCGACCGTCAACGGTGGTCTCTGTCGACGACGCGCGGGCCACTCTCGATGCATCGCTCCTCAACCCCGGATCCCGGCGGATCCTGATGAGAATGACAGCTGTGACGTTCACCAACGCCGCCCGCCGGGCCATCTGCACCGAGCAGGGCATTACCGCCATCGCTCTGCTCGGCGAGGATCCCGTTGACCGGGTAGTCGCCGCCTTCGCCGATAACGCCGCTCACCCAGCGCAGTTCTTCACCTCCGAGGACGCAGCCGTCGACTGGCTGGACACCTTCGCCTGACCCCACACCCCACGCAGGCCCTGGGTGAGCCCCGCCCTCCTGGTAGTGCCTAAACTGGTGTGATGTTGAGGATCGGGCTGTCGGGCGGCGTGCGCAGGGGAAATCACACTGGGTACTACCGGCTGATCACCGCTACGGAAACGGACCGGCCGGGCGGACTTCATTCAGCCGAGCCGACGGAGTCCTGATGGATCTGCAAAAGGTCTGGGCGTCCCCCGATTGGCGGGACCAGGTCCAGCAGTGGATCACGCAGGTGCTGGACAGTTGCAACCTGTCACAGACCGGCCCCCTGGAGCCGGCCCGTATCCGGTTTTGGTCCACCCAGCTGACGGTCCCCACCAATCACGGGCGGCTCTGGTTCAAAGCGAACAACCCCGGTCAGTTCACCGAGGCGGCCCTCGTGGCGTGCATGTCCGAATTGGTGCCGGACCATGTGGTGACTCCCCTGGCGATAGAGCCGGCCAAGGGCTGGATGCTCACTCCTGACCATGGAAAGACCCTTGCCTCACTAAAATCGACTGACTACCAGTTATGGGTTCGGGTGGTGATGGACTTCGCCGACCTTCAAAAACAACTCATTCCCCATAAAATGCCGCTGGCCGCCGCCGGACTAGTGAGCATGGACCCCGCGATCGCCGGAAATTTCGCCAGCAACCAGCTGCTCCTCCACACCGGCCTGCCCCCCGAGCATCCGTTGCATCTTTCGCCGCAGGCCGCCGACGGGGTCTACCTCAGCATTCCGGCGCTGGAGGAAGCCGCTGCCGCGGTCCTGGCCTCTGGTGTCCCCCTGAGCCTGGAACACAACGACCTGCACTCAGGGAACGCCTTCATCCCGGGCACCACCACAGCGCCACTACGATTCTTCGACTTCGGCGACTCCTACTGGGCCCACCCGTTCAGTTCGCTCTACGTTCCGTTGACCGTAATGCAGGAACAGTGGGAGACAACTGTTGACGATGCCCGGATCCGCTGCGTCATCAGCGCCTACCTTGAGTGTTGGACCGATTACGCCCCCCTCGCGGAGCTACGTCTCGCCGTCGAACCGGCACTCCAACTGGCGCGGCTGCACCGGTATGGATCGTGGTTGCGCCTCCTCATCCACGCCGACGATTCGGCAATGAGCGAGTACGGCCCACACGCCCTCGAGTACCTGCGAACCCTGACGGATCCGGTGCTGCGGTAGGTGAACAGCGTCTTTCTCGCAGCCAACGGGTCAATCGAGACCGTACCCATGGTTGCCCTGCTCGCGAACCACTTCATCCCGGGTTGTGAGGTTCCGGATCGCTCCGGCAGCTCACACACCCGGCTCCTCAGTACCGCCAGCGGGCACCACGCTGTCACCCTCACCGTTGGTTCGTCCGGGGTTGAAGTGAGCACTTCTGCGCCGTTGAGCCAGGTCCCCGGCCTCACCGCAACCATCCGGCGCTGGCTCGATCTGGACACCGATCTCACGGCGGTGGCAGCAGCGTTCGACGACGACGCCCTGCTGGGTCCGCTGGTCCGGCACCGCCCCGGGCTGCGTGCCGTGGGCTATCCCGAACCGTTCGAAGCAGCGATCATGACAGTCCTTGGCCAGCAGGTCTCGGTGGCGGCCGCTGGCACGTTTGGCGGGCGGTTGGCCGCTGCGTACGGAACACCCGGGGCGGCCGGCCTCACCGTCTTCCCCACCCCCGAGGCGCTTGCCTCCGCGCCGCCGGAGCAGCTTCGCAGTGCGGTGGGCGTGACCCGAACCCGCGGAGCCACCGTGCAGCACGTTGCCCGGGCCTTCTGCGACGGGCTGATCCTCCACGGCGACCCCACCGACATCCGGCAGGAGCTCCTGGCCATCCCGGGGATCGGGCCATGGTCGGCAGACTACCTGATGGTGCGAGTACTCGGGGATCGGGATGCCTTCACCCCGGGGGATCTGGTGTTGCGCCGTGCCATGGGCAACCCCAGCATCAAGGAAGCCGACATCCAGTCTGAACGGTGGCGGCCGTACCGGGCGTATGCCCTGTTTCACCTGTGGACCGAAGCCACCTCGGCCGAAAAAGTGCCGCACCCGCAGGTTAGTCGTTGAGCAGCAACTAATCTGCAGGCGAAGCACTTTTCTGGCCGTGGAGGGAGGTGGACGGGATTATTGGGGCCAGTACCCTCTGCGGTGCATGACCCCAGCCAACCGGTCTGCACGGTCGGATACCAGACCGTCCACGCCACCACCCAGGGTGAGCAGCCGTTCCATCGCTTCTGGGTCGTTGACGGTCCAGACGTGAAGCGGCAGCCCTGCCCGCCTGCAGCGTTGGACAAAGCGCTCGGTCACCACTGTCACTCCGACGTGCCGGACCGGAACCTGCAGGCAATCGACCCGGAGCATCCGGGCAAGGCGCCGGGTCTGACCCAGCGGACTCAGCAACCAAAGCAGCGCTGAATACGCCTGACCGGCCGAAGACGCCACCGGTCGCGACAACCGCTTCAGGACCCGCAGGCGCCGCCGGTCCGAGAAGGAGGCAACCAACACCCGGTCATGCGCGCCCAGGCGTTCAACTACGTCAGCGAAAGGCTCCACCGAGGCGTCGTCCTTGATGTCGATATTCAACTTCATCGCCGGCCACCGGGTCAGCACCTCTTCGAGCGTGGGGATCGGTTCGGTGCCCTGAATGTGGACGGTCCGCAACTCCTCCAACGACCGGTCCGCTATTGGCCCCGATGCGTCACAAACCCGGTCCAGGAGTTCATCGTGAAAGACCATGACCACTCCATCGCGGGTGGTGCGGATATCTATCTCCAAATAGCCGAAACCCAGTTCGGCTGCCGCCTCGAAAGCGACCATCGAATTTTCCAGCCCGTCGAGCGAAAAGCCGCGATGCGACAGGGCGAGCGGCCGTTGCTCCCCGTCCAGTCCGATGTTTCGCAGGTACGGCAACATGCCTAGAAGGAGGCCCTCAGCGCGGCGAGGCGTTCCTCAAGAATCTGCGCCACCCCGTCCTCCTCAAACGCTGGCGCCTGCTGATCCGCCGCGGCAATAGCTTCCGGGTGCCCCGACGCCATTGCGTAGCCGGTGCCGGCCCAACTGAGCATCTGCACGTCGTTGGGCATGTCCCCGAAGGCGACGACGTCGGCCTGGCTGATACCCCGGCTGGCCGCGAACTCGGCGAGGGTTACCGACTTATTGATGCCAGGCATCGACATCTCCAGGAGGGCAACGCTGGGCGCAGAATGGGTGGCAGTCACCAGATGGGCCACCGCCGGGCGGACCCGGTTGAGGAAATTGTCGGGCAAAACCTCGCGTTCACGGGCCAGGAACTTGATGACGCCCTGACCTGCGAGCGAATCCGCAAGGGGCATGGCGACTGCGCCGGCGAGTAGTTCAACCGAACCCTCCTCGGCGAACCCATGCTCGATGTGGAATCCGGTGACGGTCTCGGCGGCGAAAGCGGCCGCGGGATAGAGGTCCAGGATGATTTCGCGAGCCGCCAGAATGTTGCTGTGCTCGAGCAGGTGGGCGCTCAGCACCCGTTCATCATCCAGGTTGTAGGTCACGGCCCCGTTGGAACAGATGACCGTGCCACGGTGACCCAGCTGTTCACGCAGCGGGTCCAGCCAGCGAGGCGGCCGGCCCGTTACAAACACCACCTCGACACCAGCATCCAGGCACCTCTGAAACGCTTCGACGGTGCGGGGACTGATCTTGCCGTCGTGACCGACAATAGTTCCGTCCATGTCGCTGGCGACCAGGCGCATGCGGGTACTCCTTCAGTGAGCAGGTGAGTTTAAGCGTACCTGCCCGGAGCAGGCCGATGCCCCGGTGCGTGACACGCGTCCGGGGCATCGAGAGGAAGCTGGTTGGGCGGGATCTACTGCTCGAAGGTGGCGATCAGGCGGGCCCGCCCAAGGGTATGCGAGAACAGGTTGAACCCGAGGTAGGCGTTGCTGCCTTCCGCGGGCACCTCGAGGGTTTCCACGTCTACTGCATGCACTACAACGTGGTAGTGGTGCGGTCCATGACCGGCCGGTGGGGCAGCGCCGATGAAGCCGCTGAAGCCGCCGTCGTTCTTCAACTGGATGGTGCCTTCCGGCAGGTCGGTGCTCCCCTCGACTCCGGCACCAGTAGGCAAGGAAGTGGTACTCACGGGGAGGTTGAAGACCGCCCAGTGCCAGAAGCCACTGGCGGTTGGGGCATCCGGATCGTAGACCGTCACGGCAAAGCTTTTGGTGCCCTCCGGGAACCCGCTCCAGGACAGCTGCGGTGACAGGTCCTTCCCGCCATCGATCCCCATGACTCCTGACGCATGCCTCGCATCCAGCGGCTGGTTGTGTTCAATGTCAGTGCTGGTGAGGGCGAATGCGGGGACTGCTGGCAGGTCTGCGTACGGATCGCGGGTCATTACTGCTCCTGGTTCACTTGGGGTCTGCTACTAGCTCGCTGCGCACCGGTGGATTCGCGCCAGCACGGGAAACGGTCACTGCCGCCGCCTTTGCCGCGTAGGCAAGGACCGCTTCCACCTGTTCAACGGAGATGTGGCGTAGGTCATTCCGCAGCTGGGCCCCAACGAGCCCGCGGTCCGCCAGCGAGCCCAGGAGCGCCGACATGAAGGAATCCCCCGCCCCCACCGTGTCCACCACCTGGGTGGCCGGCGCGGGCACCGACGTTTCACCGCGTTCGACGACGGCCCACGGACCGAGGGAACCACGCGTCACCACCACCATGGCCGGCCCTTTAGCCAGCCACAGCCGTGCAGTCTCGAAGACGTCCTGGCCCGGGTAGAGCCATTGAAGATCCTCGTCGGAGGCCTTCACCACGTCGGCGAGGGCAACGAATTTCTCGGCCTGCGCGCGGGCGTAATCGACATCGGTGACGATACTGGGACGGCAGTTGGGGTCATAGGAAATGGTGGCCAATGGGTGAGCCCGCTGGACGACGGCGAGCACTTCGGCCGCTCCCGGCTCAAGCATGGTGGCAATCGAGCCGGTGTGCAGCAGTGTGGTGCCGTCGAGGATCAGGTCCATCTGCTCACGGACGGTGGGCAGGTCCCAGACGAGCTGAAACGTGTAGGAGGCACCACCGGCAGGGTCCAGGCGTGCCGTTGCAATGCTGGTGGGGTGCCCATCTGGCCCGATCGGGGTCAGCACCGAGTTGCTGTGAAGGTGTTCATGGATCATCCGGCCGTACTGGTCGTCGCCCCAACGCCCGATGAACCGGCAGGGGTGCCCCAGCCGGGCCAGGCCCACAGCCACATTCATGGGGCTGCCGCCAACATGGGCGCGTGGCGAGGAGACATCGCTGATGACTTCGTCTATGAGGGTTTCCCCGATCACTGTGAGCACGCTAATAAGTTAGCATCCCGGGCAGCGGAAAGACCCTTGTGGGGACAACGGGATCGAGGACCCCGGCTGACCCTCGAGCCTAGGTGATCTCACGCACACTCGCCGGAATAATCCGCTAGTTGCCTAAGGCTACGGCTAGGATGGTGCGGGATTGCCGCTATCCGCGGCGCTAACCACGTACTAGTTGTTGGGGAAACCATGAAAATCAAGAACGCGGCGGCCATCGCCGTCATCGCACTCGCCTCGCTGACCGCCTGTGGCGAGGCATCAGAGCCTGCGGCCCCTTCCGAGGCCGCCGCTCCCACGCCGGCGAGCTCCACGGCACCCGCGCAGAACATCCAGGCTCCGGAGACCAACGACCTCATGGCCGAGGCCAGCCCCGAAGGCGCACGAGCCTTCCTGCATCACGTCTTCGAGCTGAAGTCCTACAACCAGCGGACCGGTGAAACCGAGCAGCTGCTCGCCACCTTCGATGGTGCCGAAGCAGCAACCGAAGAGGCTGAGGAATTCGCGGCCATGTACGAGGACGGCGGCTGGGTTCTCGGCGGACAGCCGAAGGTCAAGCAGATCATCGTCACCACCCCAGCGGACGAGGTAGCCGAGGAGGTCGAGGTTGACGCCCTGATCACCGTCAACCCTGACGCCTACACTTCGTTCGGCGAATCGGGTGAGGTCCAGGAGACCCGCCCGTTCGACCCGGCCGGCACCATCTACTCAGCGACAATTGTCTATTCAGACGGCGCCTGGCAGGCTACCTACCTGGAAGAAACCCCTGACGCAGAAATCCCGGCGGAGTAACCCGGTTTAGGCCGTCAGCCTGTTACGGCTGGCNCCCGGCTCCGGCTCCGAGTGCAACTCAGCTCTCAGTGTCGGAGCCCAGCGAAGCCCAATAGGCGGCACCCACGAGCGCGGCGTCGTCGGGCAGGATCGCCTGCTCGATCCTGAATTCTGCGAGCCGCGGGTCGGCAAGAGCCATTCCCGCGCGAATTGCCGGTTCAACCAGATCCCAGGACCTGGACATGGACCCGCCGATCACCAGGATCCCCGCGTCGAACCGGCTGATCACGATTGCGAGAGTCTCGCCCAGAGCTCCGAAAGCTCGGTCCAGCACGAGTCGTGCAGTTTCGTCACCGGCCCGGCTGAGTTCAGCAATGGTGTGGACGTCGGGACCGGAGTCCGGGCTCAGACCGGCCGCGTCGGAGTAGGCCGCGCGGATGGCGCGTCGGGACACGGTGTTTTCTAGGGGTCGGCCCTGATAGACCTCGTGGTGGATGCTCCCATCCGGTGAGACCGCCGGCCCGGTGCTGACCGGCTGCCCGTTGATCAGGAAGGTGGAGCCGACGCCGGTGCCCAGCGTGATGCAGATGGCCCGCTCATTCCCCCGAGCCGCCCCGAGGGCGTATTCCCCGATGCCGAACGCGTCGGCGTCGTTGAGGAAATGGATCGTGCCGGGGGTCGGTTTAATCCGCTTCATCAGCGCTTCACCGAGATCGAAGCCGTTCAGGCTGTCGAACTTTCCCACATGCTCGAAACGGCCAATGCCCTGGTCGTAGTCGAAGGGGCCGGGAATAGCTACCGACCAGGTCGCTCCCGGCTCGCCCCGCAGCGCGTCGGCAGCAGCACCAATCTCCTCGACCAGGCTCTCAGCGGTCCCCTGGGCCTGCAGGTCGACCCGAGCCAGGGAGTCCCGGTCGATAACCCACGTTCCGGATTCCACCACCGCGGCCGTGAGGTGGGTGCCTCCAATTTCGAGCACAGGGATGGTGTTGCCACTCATTGATGGGTGCCTTTCAGTCTGTCCGAATACGGTATCTCCGAACCAGGGTCAACAGTAATTCGTTGCGGTCCTCGCGGCAGCCTTCCGCGATTCGGTTAGGCCGCCATCAGCCGATCTACCGCCTGCACCACCCGCACCCAGGCTTCGGTCCCCGGGGTGATCATCGCGAAGTGGTCGCCGGGGATCATGATCAACTCAGCAGTCGCACCTGCGGCCGCCGCCGTCGTCACATAACTGTCCGATTGGCTGAGCGGCACCGTTGAGTCGTCCTCACCGTGCAGGGCTAGCACCGGAATGGGCAGCGGGATCGCTGTCATCGGGTCAGCCAACCGGTACCGAACGGGATCCTCGGCCGGGTCCACGCCCAGCAGGTTCAGCACGGCACCGTCTCCCAGCCCCTGTTCATGGGCTGCTGCCAGATTCAGCACACCCGACTGGCTCACGACGCCGGTCAGCGGTACCAGGGGCGTTCCGGCGCCGGGAGCCCCAGCGGGCAGCGTTGACCGCCCGGCGGCCCATACCGCGAGGTGGCCGCCGGCCGAATGGCCAAGCGCCGTCGTCGTGCCCAGATCGAGGCTGTGTTCGTCGGCCGCCGTCGCCAGGAGATCTATGCCGGCGCTCACGTCGGCGAAGGTTTCCGGCCAGCCACCCCCATTGCCGGCCCGTCGGTATTCAAGGTTCCAGCAGACGTAGCCCCGGGACGACAGGTCTTCGGCGAGAGGCCGGCCAAGATCCAGTCCGTACCCTGAGCGCCAATAGCCCCCATGGATAACCACGACGACGCCCGGGAGGTGCTCCCCGGCTGGCAGGTACAACTCGGCGAACTGGCTGGGATCATCGCCATAGGTGTAGCGCTGGGGTGTCACTGGTTCCTCCGGTTGCTGGGTGAGGTTGGCTGAACTGCCGGGCGCGCAGCCGGCGAGTGCGGTCGCTGCAGCGAGGCCGGCGGCGCCCAGGACGGTGCGTCGGCGTAGGTTGTCCACACCGGAAGCGTAACCTTGCCGACCCTTCACCTGCGCCAGGGAGGGTGTTTGAATGAATGGACCAATCAAGGGGGAACAATGCAGACCAAAGGAACCCGGCGGCTCATCACGGGCGGTATCGCACTGGTAGCCACGATTTTCATCCTGCCGACGCCACTGTTCGAAGTCTTCAACGGAACGGCTGAGGGCCTCACGATGGTGCTCTTCGTCCTCGGGGCGGCGCTCCTGGCGGGGGGACTGGTTCAGGTCGTCACCGGCCTGCGATTGCGATCACGAGACTTAAGCACTCCCCGAAGCTACGACACCCGGCAGCCGGCCACCCAGGACGATGATCGGCCCATCGACAGCCACTCCATGCCGACTGCCGCCCGCCAGGGGCAGATCGGCGNGGGCCCCTCTAGCCAGCCCTCCACCAGCACTGTCAGACCCGGCCGATATGATGGCCTGAAGCCATCGTCGGAGGAGTCTTAATGAGCGCCTGGGATCAGTTGGATGACCGTCTCCGCCCCGCGGTCGAAGCGAGCACCCGTGAGTTCGAGCGGGTACGGCCGCGCCTTGAAGAAGTGACCCGGCAAATGCAGGCCAGCATCCGGGAAATCTTCGTCGGCACCGAACTCAGCCCACTGTTCGTCACTGCTCGGACCAAGAGTATCGAGTCATTCCGTGACAAGGCCTCACGCATGCTCGCCTCAACAGTCCCCGGAGACGCCCCCACCCTGGTGTTCCCCGACCCGCTAAGAAACCTGACCGACGTCGTCGGCGTTCGGGTGATCACCACCCTGCCCCACGAGGTGGACGTTGCAGCGAATCTGATCAAGCGGCAGCGGCAGGAATTTGACTGCCGGGGCGACCGGGAGAAGGACATCGGCACCATCGAGTCCGGCACCTACGGCTACTCCAGCCGGCACCTCATCCTGCGCACCATCCAAAGCGAAGCGGTCAAAGAGTACCAGCGCGCCCTGGACCCGGCAGCCAAGGCTGGCGGCAGTTACATGCTCGAGGTGCAGATCCGTACGGTCCTGGCTCATGCGTGGTCCGAAATCGAGCACGACATCCGTTTCAAGGCATCAAATCCTCGGGCATGGAGCCCCTACTTCGACCGGCAATTCACTGGCACCGCCGCGATGCTCGAGTCAGTGGAATCAGCTTTCGCCGAGCTGCACGAGCGGTACGAGACAGTGACCGGGTTCTGGGATGAGGACGGGGAGGGAAGCGCCCCCCTGAGCCCCAACCGGGTCCGCGACGTGTGGCAGACCCTCCTCCCCCACGTTGACCGAAAATCCGACGACAACTGGGGTTGGGCTGCGGAACTGCTCGCCGCCCATGGACTGACGACGACGACGTCGCTGGCGTCGCTGCTCCAGGCGGACACCATTACGTCGGTTCGCCGAGCGTTGGACCACCGTTACTCGCCGGGCCCGGACCGGCTGCTCGACGACGTGCTGCTGTGGCACTACGGGGAACGCCACATCGACCTCACCGCCGAGGCAGCCGAGGCAGCGGTCTCGCCACGACGCGACAGCCTGCAGCGTCGGCATCGGCAAATGACCACCTTCCGGGCGCTGGAGGCCAGCAAATAACGCCTCAGTAACACCCGTCCCGCTAGGTTGCGGCATACCTGCGACGGGGCAGGTCCTGCGGAAGGAACTGTGCCATGGCCAAGTACGCACTCTGCGTCGGCATCAATAAGTTCGAAAACCTTCCGACCAACGCGTGGCTCAATGGCTGCGTCAACGACGCCAAGGACTTCGCCGCGCTTCTCACTGGGCATTACGGATTCGCGAAGCGGAACGTTGCGGTGCTCCTCGATTCAAAGGCTACGAAGGCTGCGGTGGTCGGGAAGCTGCAGGCCATGCTCAAACGGGCGAAACCCGGGGATCACCTTGTCTTCACGTTCTCCAGCCACGGCACCCAGGTCCTCGATGTCTCAGGTGATGAACCGGACGGCGCCGACGAAGCATTCGTCACCTTTGATATGCGGCAAAAGGGTGACCAGTGGGACGCCGCCACCCTTATTCTCGACGACGAGTTACATCACCTGCTCGGTACCCTTCCCGACGGGGTCCTGCTCGACGTCGTGCTGGACACGTGCCACAGCGGGACCGGGCTCAGGGCGCTGGATCTACTTCCCACCCGACGGCCCCGGTTCGTTCCGCCCCCGACGCCGCTCGGCCTGGAGCTCACCGAATCGGCGGATCCGCGCGCCTTCCGCGACCTGGTCCGGTCCGATGCGAAGGCGAAACCAGTCCTGTTTGCCGCCTGCCGGTCGGATCAGACAGCGGCTGATGCTGACTTCGCTGGACGATATAGCGGTGCCTTCAGCCACTACCTGCTCCAGGCCGTCAAAGACGACCCATCGGCAAGCCGGCGAGTGCTGCTGAAACGCGTCAGCGCCGACTTACGGGATGGGAAGTTCACCCAGCGGGCCCAACTGGAAGCGCCAGTGGCGGCCAAAAGCGCCGCGTGGGGCACCGCCTTCTAGGAACTAGCGGCCGCGCCCCCGGCTATGGAACGTGATTTTCGGTGTTCCAGTGCCAGACCTGGGCCGTGCATCAGAAGGAGTGATTTCCGCCAGGGTGGTGGCATCCCGAACCTTCTCCTGTGCGTTTTCCTGCTGCCTCACCGGGTCATAGACCGGTTTCAACGCCGCGTAACAAAGGTGGCCTCCCTCGTCGAATCTGAGCAACCCACCTCCGCGCAGGATGACGGGTCCGGGCCCGGACAACCCCATGCGGCGCATTTCGGGCCGCCCGATAGTGAACTCCTGAACAAAGGAGGCGCCGATCTCCGAGACGACGAACCCGTCCGGGCTGATCCGGATGCTGGGTCGCACCCGGTCCACGGTGATTGAATGCCGCTCATCCATCGCGGTTTCCCGTAACAAGTCCCCGTTCTCCCAGATGAACCTCACGATCTCTTCCGGGTCGGTTCCCAGCGCTGATAGCCGGACGGGGTACCTGAGGCTGCTCATGCGTTCGATCCCGGTGAGCAAATCATCGGCCGGCACCGTAACCCCCACCTCGGCGAAGCAGTCCCGCACCACCTGCCGATAGTGAAAACGATCCTGCGGAACCAGCACCAGGTCGGCGGAGAGGATGCCCCGCAGCAAGTCCGGCCAGGTCACGTCCACCGGAGCCATGTACCCGAGCCCACGGATCAGCATCGCCAGGACCTGTTCACCCACCTTCGCCCCGGACTTCGCCACCTGGTGCAGGCTCGAGCGGCCACCGGGCTGGTCCAGACGGATCTGCCATAGCCGCGCCACCACATTCAGCATCGCCCGCACCACTGGCTCGCCGCG